>CAZRTU010000005.1:0-22391 GCA_964603075.1 uncultured bacterium | reverse complement strand
AGGCTCCCGGATACGGTGACAGGAGAAAGGCGATGTTAGAGGATATAGCCGTGCTTACAGGCGGAAAGGTAGTCTCCGAGGAAAAGGGTATGAAGCTCGAAGCGACAAGGGTAGAGGATCTTGGTAAGGCAAAGAAGTTGAAGGTTGATAAAGAGAATACGACCATAGTAGAGGGTCTCGGTTCAAAGTCAGATATACAGGCGAGGATTTCTCAGATTAAACTGCAGGTAGAGGAGACTAAGTCCGATTACGATAAGGAGAAACTCCAGGAGAGATTGGCAAGACTTGCAGGTGGAGTTGCTGTAATAAATGTGGGTGCAGCTACTGAGGTCGAGATGAAAGAGAAGAAGGCAAGGGTTGAAGATGCACTTCATGCTACAAAGGCTGCTGCCGACGAAGGTATAGTGCCCGGTGGAGGTATAGCTTATCTTAGATGTCTTGGAAAACTCGACGATTTAAAAATAAAAGGTGATGAGGGAATTGGGGTGGATATAATTAGAAACGCCCTTGTCGAACCAGCAAAACAGCTCATCGCAAATGCTGGTGAGGAGCCCGCTGTGATACTTGATAGGATTAAAAAAGACAAGAACATAAACTTCGGCTTTGATGTGGAGAATTGTAAATTTACGGATATGGTAGAAGCGGGAATTATAGACCCCAGGAAGGTAACGAGGGTCGCCCTTCAGAATGCTGCATCGGTAGCGACGCTACTTATAACAACGGAGGCAATGATCGCAGAGAAGAAAGAAGATGAAAAGACGCCGTCTCCACCGATGCCACCCGGCGGAGGTTACGGCTACTAATCATTCCCTTTTCTCGGCTTACTGTAGTAAGCCGTACCTTAATGTAAGGAGTTTAGATATGCCTACCTATGGTTATGAGTGTACAGTCTGTGGACATAAATTTGAGAGATTCCATGGCATGACGGAGAAGATTGAGATCATATGTCCTCTTTGCGGTGGTAAGTCAGAAAGGTGCATATCAGGGGTTGGAGGTTTTATACTCAAGGGTACGGGCTTCTACGCAAACGATTATGAGAAGAACATGGAGAAGGGAGACCACGAAACCGAGAAGAACAAGGAGAAGAAAAACCCTGAGAAATGATTTCAGGCAGTCGATGCTAATCCAACTGCTTTAGGAGCGGAGTCTAACCAGACTGTTTTTTTCGATCGTGTTTTTCTTTGCACTTTCATAATTTCTATTGGGGGGCTAGAGAGCCCCCCTTGCTGTATGTTTTGCTTCTTTACGTCAGGTACGAGGTAACATAATCCTTATATGTATTCGAGTTCTTTTAGCTGTAGTATAAACAATTAACTTTTCAGGGAGTCATTATGTTATACAAAGACTCTGGCGTAGACATTGATAGGATGGATTCTATTATTTCTTATCTGAAGAAATTCTCCGGAGAGATCGGTAGATTTGGTGGACTCTACCCAGTAGGCGATAAGATGTTGGTTGCATCTGTAGATGGTGTTGGTACAAAACTACTCATTGCCATCTCTCTCGGAAAACACGATACTATAGGTGAGGATCTGGTAAATCACTGCGTAAACGATATATTATGTGAAGGAGCGAGACCTTTATTTTTTATGGATTATATTAGCACTGGCAGATTGAGAAAATCGATATTCAAAGAGTTGATAAGTGGAGTGATCAGGGGCTGCAAGAATAATGGATTGGTCCTTTTAGGAGGAGAGACAGCCGAACTTCCCTCACTCTTTACAGAAGAAGTTTATGATATTGTTGGGTTCATTGTGGGTTTGACAGAAGAGAGGATTAGCGGTAGTGATATAAAGGAGGGAGACCTACTCATAGGACTTTCATCCAATGGCTTGCATACAAATGGATACTCTCTTGTAAGGAAGATAATAAAAGATAAGGCACTTTCACTAGAAAAATACATCTCTGAGTTTGGTCATACCCTCGGAGAAGAACTGCTGAGGATACACCGTTCATATCTTGATGTCTTATCGCCCTTTTTGACTCGATCTTCTCGCTCTGCCTGTTTTATAAAAGGAATTGCGCACATAACTGGTGGAGGCTTTTACAGTAATTTAACGAGGGTCTTACCTGGTGGATACGGGGTTCTCATTAAGAAGAAGAGCTGGCGAATTCCGAGAGTATTTAAATTTATCAAAGATATGGGTGAGATTCCAGAAGAAGAGATGTACAGAGTGTTTAATATGGGCATAGGAATGGCACTATTTGTTGATAGGGAAAACGCAGATTCTGTATTAAAGAAGTTGGAAGAGGGTTTCGTAATAGGTGAGGTGACAAGGGAAGAAGGGGTATCGTTTACATTTTAATCTTGACTAATCTCTTTTTTTATAGTATAATAGAATTCATGGTCTACAAAGAGAAGGTGAAGGTGATAAACTCACTTGGACTTCATGCTCGTCCTGCCTCAATGCTGGTCCAGGTTGCCAGCAGGTTTGATTCTGACATCACACTGTCGAGAGATGATACCAAGGTTAATGCAAAGAGTATTATGGGTGTTATGTTGCTTGCTGCAGAAAAGGGTACCGTGGTTGAGATAGAGGCAGCCGGGGATGATGCACGCGAAGCAGTTATAGCAATAAAGGAGCTTTTTATTCGGAAGTTTAATGAAGAATGAGAAGGAGTAGAAATAAAATACTGCGGGGGATACCAGCCTCGCCTGGAATATCTATCCTTAGGGCTGTTCTGCAGAATTATAACGAGGGATTGGCTATTGAGTATAAAGTCCGAGACGTAGAAGAAGAGATTGAGAAGTTGAAAGAAGCCATAAAGCAGACCAAGGAAGAGATGATAGCGATTAAGAACAGACTTGAAAAACTCACAGATCCATACAGTGCAAAGATATTCGATGCACAGATACTCTTCCTTGAAGATAAAGACGTAACCGAAAGGACCATTAAATCCATTAGGAGGAAGAGGAAGAATGCCGCATGGGCTTTCAATCAGGTTGTCCATGAAATAGCCCTGTCCTTGCAGAAGGATGCAAACGTATTCTTCAGGGACAGGTGGGGAGAAGTTGAGGATGTAACGTTAAGGGTCATTAGAAATATCAAAGGGATGAGTGCAGGTGTCTGTGAGGGGGAAGAAGGCGAGTGTAACCTGGTTGCCCATAGTATAGCACCTTCCAGTCTGGTTGTCTGTCCTGGGAAGAAAATCAAAGGTATAACAACTGAGATGGGAGGTAAGACTTCACATACCAGTATTGTGGCAAAGGCATTGGGTATTCCCGCTGTAGTAGGCGTAGAGAGCATACTTCAATATGTAAGGAATGGAGATTACATCATAGTAGATGGGACGAGGGGTGTGGTTGTCATAAATCCGAATGAATCCACCCTTAAGACATATGAAGAGAGAGACCGTAAATACAGAGACTATTTGAGGGGTCTGGTCAGCCTTTCGGAAATACAGGCTAAGACAATCGATGGCTCGACCATAGAACTTTCGGCAAATATTGAGTTGCCACTGGAGATTCGACAGGCAGTTAATTACGGCGCAAGAGGGATCGGGCTTTTCAGGACGGAGTTCTTGTTTATGAATGGTATTCCAAGTGAAGAGGAACAGGTAGATACGTATAAGTACTGCGTAGAGATCATAAAACCTGACTCTGTAATAATTCGAACAGTGGATATGGGAGGAGATAAACTCCTTCAGGATGTGTCATTGCGTGATGCAAATCCGTTTTTGGGCTGGAGGGCTATAAGGGTCTATCTTAAAGATAATAGTGTATTGAAGACACAGTTAAGGGCTATTTTGAGGGCATCGGCTTATGGCAATGTAAAGATTATGTTTCCGCTTGTATCAGCCCTTGAAGAATTGAAGATATTGAAGGATGTTTTGAAAAAGGCTAAGAGGGAATTGAAGAGAGAAGGTAAAAAATATGATGAGCATATAGAAGTGGGTATAATGGTCGAAGTTCCCGCAGCCGCAATTATTTCCCAGGAGTTTGCAAAAGAGATAGACTTCTTCTCCATTGGTTCAAATGACCTTACACAATATACCCTGGCGTGTGATAGAGGGAATCCAAGAGTAGCTGATGTCTTTAGACCCCTGCACCCTGCTGTCCTCAAACTTATAAAAACCACGGTAGATGCAGGACATTCTCAGGACATCTGGGTGGGACTCTGTGGAGAGATGGGCAGTGAGATCCGAGCAATTCCAATGCTAATCGGCATGGACTTAGATGAGCTATCTATGTGTCCCACAGCCATACCAGAGGTGAAGAGGGTGATCAGTAATCTTACACTAACAGAGTGCCATGAAATTGCATCCGAGGCACTCTCTATGGCAAGCGCCCATGAAGTTGAGAATTACCTCGACAGTATCCTGGCTGAGAAGTTTGAAGGAGTTGGAGAGATCTATATATGATAACGACTTCTCTTGTGTACAGGAAATCTTACAATTCTTCTTTATATATAGTTGAGGATGGTAATCGATAGACAAAATATGAGGGAGGTTCTAAAGAACTTTCCCCGACAGGTCATGGAAGGTATAGAGATCGGGAAGAGAGTTTTACTTCCTGAGTTAGCATTTAAGAATATACTTTACTGTGGGATGGGAGGCTCGGCAATTGGGGGAGAAATAATGGCGAGTCTTGTAAGCTCTTTACCAATTTATGTATCTCGTTCGTATAATGTACCAAGTTGGGTGGGCAGGGAAACCCTTGCCTTTGTGGTCTCTTATTCGGGCAATACAGAGGAGGTACTTACCGCATACCAGCAGCTGGTCGAAAGTAGTGCAAATATAATTCGCATCACATCAGGCGGGGAACTCAGCGAAAAAGAAGAGGGCTTACTCGTGACAATACCAGGTGGTTTTCAACCGAGGTGTGCTATTGGCTATCTTTTCTTTTCATCATATATGATACTACAGAGACTGGGTCTTTTAGATGATGACATTGAAGAGTTATCGGGGATATTAGAGGCACAGGCTAAGACCCTGGTAAGAGAGGATAGTATTGCATTTGCTATCGCCATCAAACTCACAGATAGGCTACCAATAATCTATACATCTTCACCCTTTGGACCGGTTGCAAGGCGATGGCAGACACAGTTTAACGAAAATTCAAAGGTGCTTGCGCACATAAATGTATTCCCAGAACTTAACCACAATGAGATTGTTGGATTCGGCTCACCTGCTATCGATAATATAATAATCATACTGAGGGATAGAGGGTTCAGTCCAAGAATTAACAAGAGGATAGAGTTGACGAAGGAGATTTTTTCTCCCCATACGTCTTCCATAGTGGAGGTCTACTCACAGGGAGATTCTCTTTTGACAAGGATTTTCTCACTCTCTTACATAGGCGACTGGACGAGTTACCATCTAGCTCTGATTAGAGGAGTAGACCCTACGCCGGCAGAGAGGATTGCCAACCTAAAGGAAAGCCTCAAGAGATGAAACTAATATTACCAGTGGCTGGCGAAGGCACGAGACTCAGACCACACACGTATACTATCCCAAAGGTCATGCTACCTGTCGCCGGAAAGCCCATGATAGGCCACATCCTTGATGAGGTTCTCTCAATGGTTGATATAGAAGAGATTATCTTTATTATTGGCAGACTCGGGAAGAAGATATCAGAATATATTGAGGAAGATTATGATATAAAAACCTCCTATATAGAGCAGATTGAGCGTCTTGGTTTGGCGCATGCGGTCTCGCTGGCCAAGGATAGATTCAAGAAGGGAGAACCAGCATTTATAATCTATGGGGATACCATATTTAGTGCAAGCCTTAAGGATGCGATAAGAGATTGTGATGGTTGTATTGGGGTAAAAGAGGTAGAAGATCCAAGGCGATTTGGTGTCGTCGAGCTCAAAGGTGATTTTATAGCAAGACTTGTAGAGAAACCAGAAGAACCCAAAACCAATCTTGCAATAGCCGGGGTAAACTTCATAAGAGATACAGGACATCTCTTTGCGGCGATAGAGAAGAATCTAAGAGACGGAAGGAAGACAAAGGGGGAATTCCAACTCACCGATGCCTTCCAATTGATGATAGATGATGGTGCAAAATTCCAGATCTTTTCCATCGATGAATGGTATGACTGTGGAAATCCAGAGATGCTTCTCAGCACTAACAGAGAGTTGCTAAAAAAAAACACGAACAGCTACCATGAGCAGGAGAACACTATTGTAATACCTCCTGTTTATATCCATCCGGATGCAAGGATAGAGAATTCAGTTATAGGGCCCTACGTATCCTTATCGAAAAACGCTCGAGTGATTTCATCTGTTATAAGAGATTCGCTGATATTTGAAGGTGCCCTTATTGAGGGGCTAATGATTGAGTCGTCAATAGTTGGATATAATGTCGAGTGTAAAGGAAGATTCAGAAGACTGAATTTGGGTGATACCTCAGATGCTGAGCTATAATAACCCTTTATCCTAACTTGATTAATAGAGTCTATTTTCCCGGTCTATATTGAAAGGGGGAAGTCCATGTCGGACCATCGCTTTCTTACATCCGAGTCGGTTACTGAAGGACATCCGGATAAGATATGCGACCAGATATCTGATGCTGTCCTGGATAGTATAATTGAAGATGACTTAAGTGCACGTGTTGCATGTGAAACCTTCGTCTCTGTCGGTCTAGTACTTGTAGGTGGGGAAATAACCACCACGACATACGTTGATATAAATCAACTGGCGAGAGACGTCATAAAGAGAATAGGTTACACCGACCCAAAATATGGTTTCTACTACGGCACATGTGCTGTACTCAACGTCATTGGAAATCAATCTCCAGATATTGCTCAGGGTGTTGAGACAGGGGGTGCTGGCGATCAGGGATCAATGATCGGCTATGCAACCAATGAAACACCCGAGATGATGCCCATGCCCATAATTTTTGCCCATAAACTTGCCAGACGTCTTGCCATTGTAAGGAAGCAGGAGATAGTTCCGTGGTTGGGTCCGGATGGTAAATCCCAGGTAACTGTTGAATATGTTGACGGAGTACCCAGGAGAATAGAGGCATTGGTAATCTCTACCCAGCACACTGAAGAGGTTGTCGATTCTTCAGGAAAATATATGTTAGAGGAAGCCAAGGAAGAGATTAAGGAGAAGGTTATAAAGGAAGTTATTCCCGGAGATCTTATTGACAGAGGAACGAAGGTTTATGTCAACCCAACAGGTAAGTTTTTGATAGGTGGTCCACAGAGCGACACGGGGATGACCGGCAGGAAGATAGTAGTCGATACATATGGAGGTGTTGCTCCTCACGGAGGAGGAGCATTTTCAGGAAAGGATCCTACAAAGGTTGACAGGTCTGCCTCTTATATGGCGAGGTATGTCGCCAAAAACATTGTAGCAGCCGGGCTTGCTTCAAAGTGTGAGGTTGATCTATCTTATGCAATAGGTGTGACAGAGCCCCTTGCTGTAAACCTTAACACCTTTGGAACAGGTGTTATACCTGATGAAGAGATATTAAAACGTGTAAATAGGTTATTCAGTTTCACTCCAAGGGCTATGATAGAGAAATTAAACCTACTTAGACCTATATATCAAAGAACTGCTTGCTATGGGCATTTCGGAAGGGAAGAGGATGGGTTTACATGGGAGAAAAGAGATATGGTGGATGCCCTGAAAGAGAGGTAAGCAGAGGAGAGTGAGAATAAAACAGATAGACTGATTCAAGGTTCAATAAAAGATAGAAATTCGTCGGGGTTTATAGAACTTGAAAATTTGGGGGTAGCATGCGAAGGATGATGTCGTTTGAGTTCCTTATAATAGTTGTTGTAGCAGGACTCGTCGCATGGGTAGCCATACAGGACTACTCAAAGAGGGAGGTTTCTTTTGAAGACCAACTTATTGAAAACATGAAGATGTTGAATACTGCCCTCGATGAATACAAGAAGTTGTCGGGTGGATTTTTACCTTCCCGTCTGGATATCCCGGTTTCGGTGATTAACAAAGATAGTCTCTCTTCTAAATCCATTACAGGTAGACTCGACCCTGCTAGGGGGTTAGACTTGCAGAGCGATACGATTTCCCTCCTTTACGGAGATAAATTTAGAAATCCATACAACCAGAGAGCAATTGCGGTGATGACGGTAGAGGCAACCCCTGAGTCTAAACATCCCGGTATAGTCTACTATATACCAGAGGGTATTATGGGGGAGAGGTGTATGAAATGCAGGATCATAGGCAGTGTCAGGAGGGGTTTCTTGGAATTTGAGCTGCACAACTACAGTGAGAAGTTCTGATGGTCTTGAGCCGATTTGTTATGGGAGGGGTAGCTTTGGTTGGTCTGTGTTGCATATGAATAGCAGATAGAGAGGATAGGATTCTATTTGATCTGGGGGATAAAAACAGAAGTTAATAATCCTAAATATAGGAGGGTAAAATTGGAGAAAGAGGACTTTGTATTTTCAACTAAGGCGGGCGTTATTGCAAGGAAGATACTGCATCTTCTTACCGTCGTTGCTCCTATGTACTATATATTTGGCGAAAAGTCAACCCTGATAAAGATACTTTTTCCATTAACGGCTGTCTTTATCATCATTGAGTTTATAAGATTATACATCAAACCAATAAGAGGGATTTTTCTAAAAGTTTTTTCCCCTTTGCTCTGGAAAGAGGAAGGAAAGGCATTCACATCTGCAACCCGATGGCTTATCAGCGCATCTATAGTATGTGCCTATTTCCCTAAAGATATTGCGATACTCTCGCTTTTTTTTGTGGCAATATCAGATACAGCCGCATATACAGTAGGGTCATTATTCGGCAAAAAACAGATAGTTAAGGGAAAGACTTTAGGAGGTACACTTACCTTTTTAGGTACAGCCTTAATAGTCTCCATGTTTTCCCCTCTACCCAGGGTGTTATCTGTAGTAGGTGCTGTAATCGCCACCCTGGTTGAGCTTATACCGAGATACGACGACAATCTTTCGATACCCATTCTAACTGGTGGGGTGCTCTGGCTTATCAGTCTTTTGGCGAGAATACCGCTCTCTTAGGTATAAAACATCGCTTGGTGGGCTTATAATGACGTTTTTTAGCCAGAGAAACCCTCGGGAATACTACTCCAGAACATTCAAAATAAGTACATCCTTACTTTTACTATGGGCTTTTGGGCATGTGGGTAGGTAGTAGAATTCCTCGATGCATAGATGTTAAATCACTCTTTGAAGATAGGACTTAGTTTCGGTTTGACCTCAGCCGTTATCACGACACTCGGTTTGATTGTTGGATTATATTCAGGCACAGGGTCTAAAATAGCAATAGTGGGTGGAATACTGACCATTGCAATTGCCGATGCCTTTTCAGATGCACTGGGTATTCACGTTTCAGAAGAATCGGAGTGTAAACATACTACGAGGGAGATTTGGGAATCGACGCTCTCGACATTCTTGACTAAGTTCTT
Organism: uncultured bacterium; assembly: GCA_964603075.1. GTDB lineage: Bacteria > Hydrothermota > UBA3073 > UBA3073 > UBA3073 > JAGMCL01. The sequence goes on along the minus strand of CAZRTU010000005.1, from coordinate 13,028 downwards.
CTTTGCGCTTACATTTATAGTGCCTGTTATTCTTCTTCCGTTAAAACAGGCGGTCATAGTAAGTGTATTGTGGGGCATTTTCATTTTGGGTGTATTCAGCTACTATATTGCAAGAGAGCAGAAAACCAGCACATGGAAGGTAATTTCGGAACATATAATAATAGCTTTGGTTGTAATAGCCATAACGCATTTTGTCGGGTTATGGATAAAAGCGAGATTCAGCTAAGCTCTCCTCTTACCTTCTCTGCGTGACTATCGGGTCAGGCTAAGAGATAAGATTTAGGGAGTGGACGCATTGTTGCTGTTAAGATATAGAAAGTTATGATAGAACCTGATTTCATAGATGTACTGGAAAAAATATTTAATATCTTGAGTAAGACTGATATAGACTGGGCAATCACAGGTAGTCTGGGATTTGCAATCCAGGGAATAGGACTTCAACCCAATGACATCGATATCCAGACGGATAAGAAGGGCGCCTACAGGATAGAGCAGCTTTTTGCTGATTATGTGGAAAAAAAGGTGACCTTTTCTTCCAGCGAGAATATCCGTTCCCATTTTGGTGTTTTGAGGATTGATAATGTGAAGGTTGAAATTATGGGAGACATAGAGAAGCGGGGTGGCGATGGTGCCTGGGAGGAACCCGTAGACCTCAGAACTTATATCAGGCAGGTAGATTTTAATGGAATGAAGATCCCTGTACTTGACCTTGAGTATGAATACCAGGCCTATCTAAAACTGGGAAGGGTAAAGAAGACTCGGATTATAAAGAGGTGGCTGGAGAGTAGAGATAGCCACCGTGAGTAGATGTAATAAATATAGTAAAATTGTTGATATAGGATATCTCGTTGTCCTCAATAGGGACTCGTCTTAAGGGGAGCAAGTCTCTCCACGACCCTTGCGATCCTTGAGGCATCATCGAGTATTGCAAGCATTTTTGGGGTATCTGTGTCTTTTGGTCCTGCATTTCTTTTGTGAAGTGTAATTTTTTCTGAGTCTATTTCAATACCCACTTTAAGGAAATCGCTTAGTGCCTTGATATCCTCTCGTGAGATTGAGAGAATCAAGGACTTAGCTTGCTCTGTACTGGAGGATACCACAGTAAAGAGATTGTCTATGTACTCCATACCTGTTTTTATGCTATCTTTTATAGGCCCAATTTTCTTGCTGTAGATCTTTACTGGAAAGCCTGTGGAGAGTCCCATCAGTATCTGCAGTTCTGCAATCTGTGTGTTTCCCTTTCGGACCAATGAGATCTCCAAACTTCGAGGGCCGTATTTTCCTTTAAAATAGGGGAACCCATCCTGCGCCTTGTATACATCACCAGGTATCTGTTTCCTCAATTCCAGAAGATTTTCATTAATTCTTCTCATTCTTCTCTTTAGACTCGCGCGAGCTACCAACGGGATAACTATTGAGAGAATAATTGGAATCAATATTTGGAATATTCTAATAAATATTTGTCTGAACTCTTTCACGATAAGAAGACATCAAATTGCTAACTGTAGCAGTAGTTTAATCATCTGTGCCATATGCCCTCGGGTGAGCTCTTTTGTATACCCTCTTTAGTGTTTCAGGCGTAAGGTGTGTATATATCTGGGTCGTCGATATAGATGAGTGTCCCAGTAATTCTTGAACGGTACGTAAGTCGCAACCCTTATCTATTAGATGCGTGGCGAATGTGTGCCTCAGGGTGTGAGGTGATGAACGTGTGACCTCCGCAACAGAACGTATATACTTTCCTACTATCCTCTGGAGACTCCTGGTAGAAAGCCTCTTTCCAAATCTATTTAAGAAGAGAGGTGTGGCTTTATCCCTGTTTGGTGATAGATAATCTAAGAGAGCCTCCTTTGCCTTCCTTGTAAGTGGAACGATCCTCTCTTTCTTGCCCTTTCCTTTTACCTTTACAGTTTCATTGGAGAAGTCCAAGTCCTTTGTATTTAAAGAGCAGATCTCACTTGCTCTCATCCCTGAGCCATAGATAAGTTCAATTATCGCCCTGTCTCGTTGAGAGAGGTCCTTTCCAAGCATATCATTCATCTGCTCTACCGACAGAAACGAGGGTAACTTCCTTCTCTGTTTTGGATATTTTATGCTGAGTGCGGGGTTTGCTTTCAATACGTTCTCTCTAACAAGAAATTTGAGGAAGGATTTTATAGAGGAAGTCTTCCTTGATATCGAGGTGCGTTCATATCCATACCTACCAAGACTGCCGAGAAAATCCCTTACATTATTTCTTGTAACCTTTTTTATATCGGTTATACCTGTAAACTCTTGAAGCCAGTCCTCAAATTCGGAGAGGTCATTTCTGTACGCCCTCAATGTGTGTTCTGAAGCATCACGTTCACTCCTAAGGAATGAAATAAACTCTGTTATATAATATCTGATTGCCATATTTGATTAATTTTGATAAGATTATGATAGAGATCAACCTTGTTGTATATCATGGATAAATCCTATCAATGGTTCGTGGAAAGGGTATCGTCTCTCTTATGTGGTTGATACCGCATATCCAGGTAACGGTCCTCTCTAACCCCAATCCAAAACCGGAGTGGGGACAGGTACCGTATCTCCTCAGGTCGAGATACCACTGGTAAGCCTCTTTCGGCAGATTATATTCCTTTATCCTCTCTTCGATCTCTGCTAGATCGTCCTCTCTTTGACCGCCTCCAATTATTTCGCCATACCCTTCAGGGGCAAGTACGTCAAAACTCAGGGAGACCTTCCCGTCTTTTGGATCGCGCTTCATATAGAATGCCTTAACATCTTTAGGATAACCCCTTACCAGGATGGGCTTCTGGAACATATTCGAAAGTTTTGTTTCGTCGGGTGCCCCGAAATCACCACCCCACTCAATGCCAAGCAGTCTAACTGCTTCTGTATATGTAATCCTTTCAAAGGGTCTTTTTACGTTTTGGAGTGAAGCGATGTCTCTCCTCAGTGTCTCCAGTTCATCTTTATTGGTTTTTAGGACACACTCGACAATGTATTCGATCAGACCTTCTGCCCTGTCCATCGCATCTTGGAGTGTCTCCCAGGCCATCTCAGGTTCGACCTGCCAGAACTCTGTCAGGTGTCGCCTGGTCTTAGACTTTTCTGCTCTAAAGGATGGTCCAAAGCAATACACCCTCCCGAATGCCATACATCCCGCCTCATTGTATAGCTGCCCAGACTGTGATAGATATGCCTTGGTGTCGAAATAAGGAACCTCGAAGAGTGTGGTTGTCCCTTCACACGCAGAAGGTGTGAGAAGAGGAGTGTCAAGTCTAATAAATCCTCTCGAGTCGAAGTAGTCACATATAGCCTTTATACATGTTGCTCTTATTTTCATTATCGCGAATTGGGTTTTTGATCTGAGCCAGAGATGCCTGTGCTCGAGCAGAAAATCTACACCGTGCTCTTTGAGCGCTATGGGATACTCTTGGGCAAGAGAGACAACCTCTATATTCTTAAAAAGCAGTTCATAACCACCTGGAGCCCTTAAATCCTTGTTGACAACTCCTGTTAATATTACCGATGATTCGTAGGGTATGGTATCACAAAGCCTGAAAACATCATCTGGCACCTTATCCTTTAGTATAACTGACTGTACAATCCCTGTCCCATCTCTAATAAGTATAAATACTATCTTACCGGAAGAGCGTCTGTTGTAAACCCAACCGTTGATTGTTACTTCTTCTCCATTATGTTTATGAAGGTCTTCTACATAACACATAGGCCTACCTCAGTTTTATAAGTTTTCGGGTAAATGTCATACCGTTGATCGACAGGCTGACGAAATATGTACCTGTTACAAGTTCCCTTCCAGGCTCATCAAGACCATCAAAGATGTAGGAGTATATTCCCCTTGAGAACCTCTTGTCAACGAGCATTCTTACAAGATGTCCTGTTATATCATATATCGATAGATTAATATAAGCATCATCCAGGGGTACTTCAAATAATACTGCAGTCTCACCCCTTGTTGGATTTGGAGTACATTCAAACAGGGTTAGGAGTGTATCTTCTAAAGGTATTTTAGCCCTTTCAAGGTGCGAACTTATGATTTGTATGAAGAGAGCTGGCTGGTCAAGGCAAGATGCCCTTCCAAGGAATATAAAACGAGAGTCGCTACAGAATGCCACAGGGGTCTCTTCATTATCAACCATTGCAACAGAGAGACTATCATAGGTAAAAGGTTCAGATAGAGAAGAACAGAGGGATCCTTTGTAGTCAAATGTATACCCGGTAAGTCTTCCAACGCCTCTAATGCTACCATCATAGTCTCTGTCAGACGAGAAACCTTCTATGTAGATCTTCTCACCATAAACCAAGAGGGGCTCGAGTACGAATACATTATTAAGTTGATCTCTAAATGTGGTATCGGCTGAGAATAGAGCTTCTTCTGGGAGGTATTCAGAGAAAATTTTAGCATAGATTGTATCACTTGATATTATCAGAGGTGCATCGAATTTCGAGATAATGGTCTTTTCTACCTTGTCGTTCATGGCATTAATATCTGCCGGAAATATTGTCCAGGCGCTTACGGATAGTTTTCCTTCGGGTAGCTCAAAATCAGGGAATGCCATGCGTCTTTCCTGTTGCGGGTTGATATCTGTTACATTAAAGATATTAGAGTATAACAATTTACCATCCTGGGAAATTTCAAGGCCCACCTTCCCATTGCTTGACACTTTATCTCCAAAATTCTCAATAAGGACTACGGGTGAAAGACTTTCTCCTGGCTCGGCTTTGAAAGGTATCTGGAGTAGCTCCTTTATTCCTATGTCCTCAACGTGCGAGGCTTTGAAGGTATTTGTAGGATCCCCGAGGATTTGAAAGCTTGCAATATTCTTATCTGTGAAAGAGTCGGGATAGTGCACCCAGTAATCTATAGAGGCTAGTCTCTTAGCCTCTCCTATGCTCTTATCCTCGGACAGAAAATTTTTCAGGATATTATAAAGATAGGTTGAGGTCCCGCCAGGTCTCTTAGCTATTATATACGAATCGTTAATGGGAGCAACTATGCAGGCAACCCTACCTTTGTATTTTTTTAGTAGAGGTTCCGCAGAACGGGCTACGGTTGATATAATTATAGCATCCTCAACAGGCACGTCTTCGCCAATATCTAACGTGTGGTTTATATAGAGACTATATCTGTCACTTGATATCTCATAGTCAATATCGTAAGGGCTTAGAAGGCTGTCCGTATCCTTTATGAATCGTGGAGAGGTGATATCTTCATCCATCCTGAAGAGTATACCTGCTTCTTCATCTCTTATCTGGAAGTTCACCGAGTTTGATAGGAATTCTTCTATTCTCTCGATATCGGCGCAGGGTATTCGCCCGACCACAACTTCTGCAAAAGGCTCGATTCTTTCATAAGAATCACAGGAGAACTCCCCATAGAAATAATCCGTATATATACCCCTGAATTTAAATGGTGGAATCGATAGGTAATCACCAATTATAAGGAGGTAAGAGAAGGACCACTCAGAATGCATCTCCTTTATGAATTCACGAATCTCTGAGGCGTCTTTTGAGGGTGGCATAATTATCGAACAGGCATATCCCTGAGACTCTTTTATAGAAACGAAGTTACTTAGAATCGGCTTGACAGATTGGGTGGTGAGTATGCAAAGACTTTTGTTTATCTTATGTCCTCCATAGGGGTCGTGAGACAATGTAGGATCCTCTACATTGAGGCTGATCTCTATATCTATGGAGGGAGTATGGAAGAGCATGTTATCTTCGCCATAGTAGAAAGGATATATGAGTAAAGGATATATTACATTATCCTGGAGTCTCATGGGTTCCAATACCAAACCCATATCTTTCACTTGGAAAGGAATGGTTTCTATGGGTAGCAATGGGGATCTTTGTATTGAATAATAAGTTAGGTCGGATCTAAATTCCTCCATTGGCACAGGGTTTCCGCTCAACTCGATTTTATAAATCTCTATTGTCGGTGGAGTGATAACAGGAAACACCCTTACCGGCAGAGAAGAGCCGGGTGTGTGTCCAAAATCTTCCATATATATCACACCATGGTCAATGGTGTATTTCTCGGTTGGAATTTCTATTTCGATTGCGCATAGTGTGATCGGTATTATAAGTGCGATTAGATAATTCATACTATATAAAAAAGACAGCCTAAATCGGCTTTGAGTTGAGTTTCCCGGCTCATGAACTTGGTGTTATATTTCAGTCTTTAGATGAAGCCCCCAATTTTGACAGAAAAAGGACATGGTGTACAATGTCACTTCTCCCTCCAGGGATTCCAATTTTCAGGATAGACGAGCTCATAATATCCAAGCCCATGCCTATCGTAGAATATGAATTTCTCATTTGTTGAATAGTAATACCATACCTCGTAGGCCCAGATCTCTATCTCAAATGGATGCCTGTCGATTTCATCCGGTATGCCCATAACCAGCCATACCCTACCCATATCAGTTTGCCATCCCCCCAGATAGGTATCTACATAATCGATACGTGTGAGGTACTCATCCTTTAGCTCATTCCTCTCAGTTTCAGGGGTGGGGTCGAATCTTTTCCACAAGGCGTTCCAGAGGCTGTCTCTCTTTTCGGGTTTTGCGCTTAGTAGTGTATCCAGCATAGGTGTATCAAAAATGTAAGTCAAGGCCTTCACTCTGTCCATGAATAGACCTTCGTCCTCAAATATTGAGCTTCCCAGATACAGCGTGTCCGATCTTTGAAGTATCTCGTAATCCCTATGAATAGCGGCCGTCAGGATAACAGAATTAGCGGATATTTTGCTTATCTTGGGCTCCACATAGATAGGGGTCGTGCCGGGTTTCACAGAGAGACTGTCTTTGTAATCTTCTACCGTAAAATAAAACATGGTTTCTCTATCTGTATAGACCTCAAGGTAATAGGCAATTCCCTCGATGCTCGTGATCCTATTGCCAGTTAAAAGATACTTGTTCTTAAAGGGTATCATGGACGATATTGAAAAGCCTGGAGTTAGACTATCTATAGATATGGTGCTTTCTTTTTCGGTGGATTTCTGTGAATTTAGATCAGATAGAATTACGTTCATTTGGTAAGTACCGGGTGATATGTCTACCATTATAGTATCAAATGCTATCTGCTTTGTATCGTATTCCAGGTCCTCTACTCTTCTCATCCATATGTTACCCTTCTCTCTATCGTCTCTCTTTAATAATATTGATATAGAATATGCTGCCGTAAATTTTTCGCCCTCCTTTATTAGTGTGAGTTTATCCATATCAATGTCAAAGTAGATCCTCAGAACCATTCCTCTGTCGGATAAGAATACACCAGGAGTGTATACGTAATCTATTTCTGGCAGCACAGAGTTTAAAAAAATAAAGAAGAAAAGAGTACACATATCTCCCCCTATGAAATTATATCATAGTTTTTAGTGAAATGCAAGGAAATTTTTTAAAAACTTGTCCCATTCATAAAATCTCATCTGGCAACCTGTATCTTTGTGGCAGCTAAATAAGCAGAGAGTCGAGACTAATATACTGGAAGATCTTGCGGAGGACTCTATAATATATTGGTATTTATTGAGCGAAGAAAAGGCTAAGATTCAGCCTATACAATACGAATCGAAGAATATATCTGTTATTCATTTTCAGCGGAGTTGCAACGGGAGGTTCTAAACGGTAAGCAGATTAGCAAAGAATCTCGAGCCGAATAGACTTGCAATTATCCCAGCCACAGCCAGAAGTAGGATTATTAATTTTCCCCAGTCCTGTGCCTTTATGCTGCCCAAAAGTACTGGTTCTTTTGAGAGATATGCAGAGGCCGCGTACAACTCTTCGCCAATGATTGTGTAGTCACAGGCGGTAACAAAGAAGGGTAACTGGTGGACGGCATCGGTGCCGGCTATTTGAACGGCACCAGTCAGATAACCGGTTTCAGCCAGAAGAAGAGACTCTGCCCAGAACATTCCAAGAAATAGGTTGGTAGCGGGTCTTTCTCGTAACATTATCCCGTTTACAGCCGCTGCATAGGCAAACTGACTTTGAGTAACAAAGAAGACGTTATCTTCATCGAAAGAATCAGGTCTGCCAGCCTCCATATAGCCCTCTTTAACGACCTGTCTCGCCACCATGTAGACTATTGGATTTCTATTGGGTACGATAAGAGGTGTACCATATTCTGCCACCTTCTTCGAAACTCGCTGGAGTATATTTATCGATGCGATGGTAGCAACATCAGCCATTGAAGATAGTCCGGGGACATAGAGTACAGCTCTGCCCATCTCAGTAGCCCTTCCAACGGCTTCATCGACTGCGTCCAATCCAGCAATCTTCCGTATAAAGAAATTTTTTCCTCTTCTTGCGGACCTCACGAAGAATAAAAGAATGGACAGGAAGATTATGACTGCTACGAGGACATTAATCTTGGAGGTATTGAACCATTGATAGGAGGGAACTGCTGCGGAAGATAAGGGGCTAAAATCTGTGTTTTCGAAATCCCTTGTGCGTCCCCTTATTTTATAATAGTACTTTAAACCATTCTCCAGATTGCCAATATCCCTGAATCTTGATATTCCCCTTCCGACGAAGCCCACCATCATAAAACCTGAATTCGGTGATTCGCTTCGCCATATCTCATAACCGCCCAATAGAGAATCATCCGTTGAGAGATTCCATTCAACTATAATACTCTGACCCGCATCATTTGGTGTATCACATGCCCTGACGTCACTTGGAGGTGTGATAGCGAGTAGTATAATCAAAAGACACGGCATGATTTTGGATTATAGCATATTTCTAGATGATTGTCAAGTAAAAAACAGATTATTGCTCTTTGGTCTCCTATCACAAGACACGACTTTTGACCTCATGTCGCAATCTAATAATTATATTGAAATTATACCCTATCAAATTTTTGAATCATTATACCGGCGACGATAAGAATTAGGCCAAACATTGTAGATATCAATATCTTTTCGCCCAACAAGAGATGTATTATCAATAGTGACAAAAATGGCGCCATGTATACGAGATTGCTCACATTCGCAGTTGTTCTGGATAGTCTCAATGCTCTCAACCAGATTAAAAAGGTAATACTCATCTCGAAGAGCCCTATATATAAAGAACCAAAGACGGCTGGGAGAGAATTAATCTCTAAACCGCCAAAGGGCAGTACAAAAGCAGCAGTGAATAAGAAACCAAACAAGAAATTCCAGAACAACTTGACAATATTGTCTCTTTTGTCTTTTAGATTGAATATCCAGTATAACGCCCAGATAACAGAGCTGCTTAATGCAAGCAGTACACCGCCAGGATAGGTAAACCTGAGAAGGGAGATTTCACCCTCTGTGGAGATCACCAATACTCCTGCAAAACCGACAAAGATTGCGAGGATGCTAATCCATCCTATCCTTTGTTTCAGTAAAGGTATCGATAGTAAAACCAGCATTATAGGCCAGACATAATTGAGTGTCATCGCCTGCTGGGCATTTAGTAGAGAGTATGCCTTGAGTAGAACCAGGTAGTAGAGGAATGGGTTCAAGAAACCGAGCCCTGCAGACAACAGATACTGTTTGACAGAAGAGGTCTTTATTAGATGAAATTTGCGCCGGGAGACCAGTATTATAAAGAGAGAAAGCAGAGAAAAAAGGGTTGAGGCGAAGAGGAGTTGCATAAAATCAAGATATCTGAGGGTAATCTTAAAAGCCGAGGCAGATGTTGCCCAGAATAAAACAGCAAGAATAGCATATAGGTAAGCCGATTTTTGTTCTTTTACCTCTTTATTCATGAAATTAATTTATCTATGCTCTTCTAAGTTTTACAAAATGCCTATCTGTACCCGCTATATCTACTGCCCTAATAGCGCTTTTCTCTTTGTCTTTTATCTCAAGCATAATATCGAAGTCAAACCATTTAGTTTCTTCTAAAAACCTCCTGAAGTGCGTGGGGTCTGACGTTTCGGCATGTCTACCCTTTCTTTTGCCTGCCTCCTGTGAACTATAGTCGACCATTGGTAAGCCGTCCTTCTCTGGCCAGGTTTGGGTAAAAATTTTGAAGGCTTGACCGAGCCCTTCTCCAGAACTATTTATCCTGTGATGAAAGACATCAAAAAGGATGGGGATTCCTGTTTGATGACTGATTCTGAGGCAATCCCTTAAATTGTATTTCCTGTCATCGTTTTCTATCACCAGTCTCCTTTTGAGCCTTTTGGGGAGATAGGTGTATCTCTCAATAAACCTTTTGATACTCTCTTCCTTGTCGCCAAAGACACCTCCGACATGTAATTGAATTTTTGCCGTAGTTGGGAGTCCCATTAAGCCAAGAACTTCAGCATGATAGAGCAGTTCCCTTCTTCTGTTTTCTAGGACCTTCCTGTCGGGTGAATTGATAAGAGTAAATTGATCTGGGTGCATTGAAATCCTTATCCCTTTTCTTGTTATAAAGTTGCCGATCTTTTCGAATTTCTTCCTGAAGTATTCCTGCCATTTGAACTTGCAAATAGGGTGAGAAGCAAATGGTACGAGGTCTGAGGAAATACGAAAGAAGAGTATGTTCTGATTTATATTGAACTCCAGAATTTCACGAAGACAATCAGGATTGTTTTCAACCACCTGCTTTAGTCTCTCTTCTGAGAAGGATTTTTGACCTGAACGTCATATTACTCCTGCAACCTATTGTCCTGTTTATGCAGGGATAACCAATTTTCATTCTTTGTGTGTATTCTATAAGAGGAGAGCCTTACACCATAAATCTCTCTACCTTCAACTCTCCTGGTCTTAGGTATTCTATTTCATTGATTGTTATTTCCACTAACGCAAACGTCGGATCATCAGGGCTCTCCCAATAGTCCTTGAAGTAGGAGACATTATCGGCAATAAGTCTCCTTGTGGAGCTATCTTGAATTAGGCTTGCTTCACCCATCCCTCTGATATAGCCACTACGGGTGCCCTTTTCTATAAGGAGACAAAATTCAATGTTTTTATTTTCCTTTATCTGTTTTATCTTTGCATCATCTGTACCTGTAAGTAACCAGAATCTGTCATTGAAATGAACCATGGTTACAGGTCTGACCCTTGGCCTCTTTCCGTCTAATGTTGCAAAATAGATATACTGTATTTTCTCAAAATGACTCCACACCTCTCTTAATAGGTCTTCTGATTTTTCTCTCATATCATTCTCCCTTTTGTTTGAGTTTATTAGAACTCGAAGAAACGATGAGCAGTCATTGCTATTATCACCCTAAGTCCTTGTAGGTAGGTTCTGTATGCGTAGTTGTAAGACTCTTTTCTCCATTCACAAAAACTGTTAAGAGGAATAGAACATCCTGCATAAAAGCAGAATGCACGATTTGAATATGGGGTATATGTGGAAGTATAACAGATAATTGGCGAAAAATCAAGGAAAAAGTTGAATAGATAGAGATAATAAATAACTTGACAAAGAGATAGGGATGTATTATACTAAAAAAGGGAGGAGTGCCATCTTGTTAGAGGATTTAACATTTAAGGGAGGAAACATGGCTGAGAAAAAGGCTGCAGGGTGGATCAGTCTAATGTTTGTGGGTTGCTTAGTCTTAGGACTCGCGATAGGACTATTATTAAATCAGCCGGGGGTAGGGGTGCTTATTGGTTTGGGCGTTGGATTCATTTTGATGGGTATTTTGAGACTAACCACAAAGGATACCCAAGATTAAACCAGCGATGCAGAGGGTATTCTGAAGAGATACCATGGATAGTCAGCTTTTGTCTACATTAAAAGGATATCTTTCAAATTTATGCTTTGAAAGGGTTGCCGGCACAGATGGTGAAAGGCGGGCAGGGGAGTACATCGTAGAGGTGATGGAGTCACATGGATTTACACCAGAGATTCAAGAATTTGATATGCTCGCCCTTAAGCCAGTAAGGGGAGAAATTATCGCGGGTAAAGATAGATTTGATACAATGCCCTTCGGAGGTTTCAAAAGTTTTTCCGTTGAAGGTGAGTTACGATACATAGAGCACCACTCGGTTTATGAAAATGTTGAAGGGAAGGTGCTCATGATATATTATCGTATCACCCCCAAAGACTACACAAAGTTAGTAAAAAAGAAAGTCAAGGGTCTCATAATCGTAAATATGCCGGCGAGAGAGAAGTTGTCCAGTAATATTCCCCAGAGGCTCATAGGTGAGACAAGTATTCCAATCTTATCGATTTCATACAGCACGGCGATGAGATTGCTTGCTTATCAGGGTAAGAAAATTAGGATTGAAGGTGAGGGTCAGGTAATCAAATCGAAGTCTGCGAACATAATCGTAAAGAGATCTAAAAGCCCTCCAGTAATCATCTGTGCCCATTATGATACAGTTGCTTATTCAAAAGGAACGTCTGATAATGGCGGTGGATCTGCCGTACTGCTCGCTCTACTCAGAGATTATAATAATAGCCTGGAGTTTATCTGGTTTGGGGCAGAGGAACTTGGACTAATCGGCAGTTTTAATTATGTAAAGAATTACGATAATGTCCATGCCAAACTCGTTATAAACCTTGATGTAACCGGTGACGAGATTGGAGTAAACAATATATTGGTAACGGGTAATAAGACGTTGATGAAATGGGTAAAGAGGTTGTTGAAGAGAGAAAAACTGTATGCAAAGATAGAGAAAGATACCTACAGTAGTGATTCTATCCCATTTGGCAACCTTGGTATTCCATCTATTAACATCAATAGAGCAGGAGGCATTCCATCTTTCTACATACATACAGAGGCTGACTCACAAATTTATTCAGGTTACGGGCTTTATCAGACATACATGATAGTTAGATCAATTGTGGGTAATATAGAGAGGGAAGGCTTGCCAGAAGGGATGAGGATTCCGAGAGACATTAGGGGTAAAATAGGGAAATATATTAAAGATAGAATTGACCCGTGTTGATAGACCCATGTCTAAAGATTCACTATCCTTCCTCAGATTAATGGGGAAAGGTAAGTATTTGGGAAATAGATTTTATTTCTTATTTCTGTGCCAGACCCCACATCTCTCTTAGACAAAACGTAGGGCAAGGCTTCCTGACTGCACTGCCTCTACAATCGATACC
>CAZRTU010000004.1:0-27329 GCA_964603075.1 uncultured bacterium | reverse complement strand
CTTCATTTCTTTTGCTTGCCCACCTGTCTACCGTCAGGCAGGCGTCTTGCAATCTGCCTAAAAAACATCATGGGGGAATCTAATAAATAATATTGCCAAATTTCAAAAGATTGTATCAACTGACTTATTCATCACAAAACTTTGGGGCATTCTCAAAAATTGATTATATCATAGAAAGGGTATCTTGTCAAGAAAATAAAAGGGGGATGGATGTCGTTATTTTGTACGAAAAGATAGGGATAGATGTTTTGCCTGACCAAAATATCCGTTCGGCGGTTTTCAGGTTTTAAATTCAACACCGAAGGACACCGAATATAATATTATTAGATGGCGTTGTATGACTACAGGAGGATATTGTAGGACAAACCCTGCCTGACGTCTGCCTGACGGCAGTCAGGGTAGGTAGGCTTTAGGTTTGCATTGCTGCAAGGCTAAAAGCCTTGCCCTACGATTTGTTAAGGCTTGGCTCCGTGTTATTCGGTGTTAAATTCAGCGCCGAATTCTTTCGGTGTTTTCAGTGTTTACTTAATTACCAGCAGGTAAAGAAAATATGGGAGTTACAACAAAATCTCCATCTTTCAACCTGTAGAGGTTACCCTCTATCTTGTCTTCATATACGTCCACAAGGACGAAATGGTAGAACCCTCCGTTCTCTTCATCCGCATAAAGAGGAGCACCGCCTCCTCCCGTGATTATATGGATTATCCCGCCATGCGTTGTCATTCTATAGAGATGATCGTGTCCAACGAATATGGCATTGACACCGTGATTTTTAAAGATGCTCATAAGACTGTCCCTCTCCTCAGGGTATATATTCAGACAGTCGTCGTAGTGTCTGCCAATGTTGGAGTCGGGATAAAGAGGTCTGTGGAGAAAGACAAATCTGTACTGAGAAGTCGATGATTGTAATGTCTCGATGAGCCATTCGAGTTGAGTGCCTGTTATCTTGCTAACCTCTTCTGGAACCTCGGAGTCAAGGACGATAAACTGTGAATTCCCATAAGGAAATGAGTAATAGATTTCTTCTCCTGGCAGTGTAAATATGTCTATATACATCCTCTCTGACCTCGCGTGCTCAACGTCGTGATTTCCGACAACGGGCAGAATGGGAAAATCATATCCAGAAGACCAGTATATGAACTCGTCCCACTGCGAAAGATCACCGGGGTTGGTGATAAGGTCACCTGTGTTTATCGCGAAGTCAGGGTCTAGGTCAGCAATCTTATCGAGCAGTGATGTATATATCTCTTCATTTCCCCTGTTATCCCCGAGAACAGCAAATCTAAATGGGATGGTATCCTGTTCGAGCATCTGAAATTTAGTGACCAATTCTGCATTCTCTCTTAACTCCCCCATGATCTCCTCTCTCTCCTGTTCAGTACCGACTACTAAAAGCGAGTTGGTATACCATCCCTCACTTGTCAATTCGTTATTCGGGTCGAGTATCCACTCCTTGCCGTCGATGAGAAACTTGTATTCGTATTCACCAGGAAACAGTTCGATAGTTACCTCGAAATATCCGTCCTTTTTGGTCATAGGGGTTGCGAATTTGTCCCAGTGGTTCATGGTTCCGACGAGATGAACTGTCTTTGCACTTTCGTCCTCGTAGGTGAATTTTACTTCGTGTTTCTGGTGTGTGCAGGATGTTCCGACAAGTAGAATGACGAGCAGGTTGCCAGTAATCACAAACCTTAGTATCGGCTTCATATCTACTCCTTGTTAAGCCGTTAGTATTACCAAAAATTTAACCACAGAGAACACAGGGAATTAAATTTACTCTGTGATCCGTCCGAGACTGACTGTGGTTTGTCGTATTCTATTTGATACTACCAAGCTTTTAAATTGAAACTGATATTGGTCTCATACAAAGCCAATCTGTAAGCAAGTTGTTAATTATACAATAAAAGGTAAGAAAAGTCAAGCAGAAAAACTATCGGTGCTCCCAAAGAAAGTCTATCGAAAAAGTTCTTGAAATTTTATCATTTTGGTGGTATAATTCTAATAGATTTAGTTATAAGCAAGGGGGTAAATATGGGAAAGTCCTATGTTCTTTACGTATTATGGATGTCTTCCCTATTAGTAGCAGTCTCATGTCTTGCTCAGGGAGATACAGCATCAGTTGGGTATTCATATGTAGATTATGCCACAGCCGTCAGTAATGGACGCAAGATTGTTCCCGTGGGGTTGTTAATCGAGGATACACTTTACGCAGTTTATAGTTATAATGAGGATACCTGTTTTTTTGCCTCTTCTTACGATGGGGGTTTTACGTGGCAAGCTCAACCTCTATTTGCTACAGTCTACGGGAATGCACATTGCCCTTCTATCGATGTATATGACTCTTTGCCTTATGTTGTTTCAGAGGGTGATGATACTTCGGGAATGGGAGATATATTTCTGAAATGTCCATTAGACTGGTGTACTCCACAGCGGATTTGTGGTACGCCCGGACATTCCACACACCCAGCTATTGCAATAGATAATAGCGGTAGTATGCATATTGTATGGCAGGATGATACCCCTGGCAATTGTGAGATCTATTATTGTTGCGCACATTATGATACTGCAGTCGGTGAGGTATTAAATTTGAGCAATCTCGAACATGCCTCTGATAGGTATCCATCAATTAGTATCTATAGCGGAGATGAGGTTCATGTAATATGGGAGAGGTATGACTCACTTATCGACTGTCCATATAGTATAGTCCACAGGTATCTTGATAATGGCATATGGTCTGATGAAGAGGTTTTGGCTGGTTGTTCGGCGTCTCCTCTTCATCATCCCAGTTTTGATTACTCTCACGGCGAGGACGAACTTTCCGCTGCCTGGGAGGATAGTTCTCTTGGGAAGTCTGATGCCTTCTTCTATGGTGGCAACGGTGGAGGTTGGCCGACACAGGGTGATTCAAGATACCCGGTAGTTTCAACCATGGGTGAGACGTGGAGTTACGTCTACTGGGAAGACAACAGCGATGGTATGGATGATATTTATGCGCATAATTACTATTTCATGCAGGGAGGATGGTATTGTTCTTACAAGTTTCGTGACGTGTTCGGTGATGAGGACATGCATTACCCAAACGTATCGAATTGTCACGTGGTATGGACCCAAGGCAATTCTGCCCCTTATAGAGTAATGTACCTCTATGAAGGTTATCCGATAGGTGTCGAAGAGGATTATGTTAATAGCATAGCGTTAGAACTAAAAGCCTATCCCAATCCGTTCAGAAAAAGAACGACCATAGACATAAGACAACAGACCACAGACAGAAATAAAAGGTCTACAGTCTCTGGTCTCCAGTCTTCGGTCTGTATTTATGATCTGTCTGGGCGTTTAGTCCGTTCTTTCCCTCTTCCCTCGTCGCTCTTCTCTCCTCACAGTATAATCTGGGATGGGAAGGATATGGCTGGAGAAGAGGTACAGGCAGGTGTGTATTTCTTAGGAGTAGAGGGCGAAGGAGAAAATGATGAACGTAATAGGCAGATCAAGTTAGTAAAATTAAAATGAGTGGTCTGCACAATATCTAATACCATTAGTTCGTATCACCTGTCTACCGACAGATAGATAAGACACCTGGTTCGCTTTTGCTTGATCTATCAAGGAATCCGTATGGGTGTATTTTAATTAGATCTCCAATTCCCCGGGTAATGAAATTTCTACTATCTCTATGGACTAGAGCTTTAGTCCAGCTTAATGAAGCTTATGCGTAGGGCAGGGCTTTAGCCCTGCGAAAATGCAAACCTAAAGGTTTGCCCTACGTCTCCTCCTACGGATACATGATACTATCTAACGGTATAACTTCATATATATCACATCCTCTGTACTTATATTACCTTGACAAATTCAAAATTGTATTATATAATTTAGTATGTGAGATGGTTTCAGGCTTAACTGAAAAGCCAGGTAGTTAAATCGAATTCTTCAAGGTCAAGATATGAAAAAGGATCTAAGCAAGGTAAGGTATTCTGATTTGGTAAATAGGATTGCTGATATCCTGGTTGCTGCAAGAACCAAGGTGGTTAGGGAAATAAATAGGACTCAGATTTTAGCATACTGGGAGATTGGTCGTGAAATAGTAGAGTTTGAGCAGAAAGGTAGGGCTCGGGCAGAATATGGAGAAAACATACTTAAGAGACTTTCTGCAGATATGACTGCCAAATTTGGAAGAGGGTTTTCAGCAGAGAATCTACGGCTAATGAGGAAGTTTTACATTACCTTTGCAAAATCCAAGACACTGTCTACTAAATCTGAAAAAGGTCAGACGCTGTCCGACGAATTTGAACCAATGCTCTCTTGGTCCCATTACTGTGAACTTTTGAAGATGGAAGAACCGCTCGCTCGGTCTTTTTCTTGACAAACATTAAAATGTATTGTATAATTATATATCATTGGATAAATTTAGGATACGATTATGAACGATAGAGCCATTTATACTACCAAAGAAGCTGCCAACTATCTTGGAGCAAGTAGAAAATATTAAAATAAGTTGTATATAAGGGCGATAACAATGACACTTAGCGAAATAAAAAATGAACTTGAGAAGATTTACAAGGTAAGAAACAGTTGGGATGGAGCAAAAGGACCATTTACTGAACCGGCAATAAGACAAAGAGAGTTAATTTTGATAAAGCAAAAAATTCTCTACCGAATAGAAGACGCAAAGTTGCTGAAGGATAGAAATGAAGAGTCATTGAATACTGCCATATATAGAATAATAAACGATTGTTTAAATAAGATATGAGAGATGCTCGGAATTTAACGATAAAGGCACTATTAAGATTATTTTATTAACTGGAGGGAGAATAGTGGGCTATCATATATTTGTTGCAAGTCAAATTACTTTTAATATATCCATTAATAAAGGTGTTTATGGCGGCACTCATATGAGTGGTTCAAGTAAAGCAAGGCAAATTAATTCTGAAGTTATCTCCAGCCTTATGAGTATAAAGCTTGGCGATTTTGTTTTCTTTTATGTAAAAAAGGTCGGTTTCTATGGCTTATGGAAAATCACAAAAGAGTTGTTTTACGACGAGTATAATATTTACGGAGATCCCAAACAAAAATATCCATACAGAGTTTGTTTCGAACCAGCTGTAAGAAAGTTCGATAAACCAGTTGCCTTAAGCGATATTTTGGATTTAAGAGACAAGGGGAAAATTTGGACCTTCGACCTGGGAGCATTTATAAAGAAGAATCACTTTCCCATAACCAGTAAGGAAGGTAAAGAAATAATACGCCTCCTATTGAGGAATAATCCCGTCTCTATTCCACCGAGTAGTATCCCTCAGGCCTACTCTCCAGCTAGAACAAATTCACCACCTTTAAGTTTCGAATATAATAAACATGGTCATTTACGATATGAAGGTTATCTTAGTGCTTGGTTTTCACGTTCGTTTACCCAAGGCAAGTTAAAAGAACTTATTGGCGATTATCATGATTTCTTGAATTACGTCCCCACCTCTTTTAATAAAGTAATGGATATTTTCCTTACACATGTAACGACAATTGATTCTGTTGACATTTTGCATAAATTTACTTGTATAGAACTAAAAACAGGTATAGTCTCTGAGGCTGATCTCAATCAGGTTGTTAAATACGAAAATTGGCTGGTTAGGAAGCTTGCCGATGGGGATTCAGAGATGATACAAAGTATTCTTGTAGGTTTTGATTTTGATAAGAGAGTAATTGAATACTGTAAAAAGAGAAAAGCAATAGATGAAAAAACGGTAAGACTTATAAAATACAGGGTTAATTCTGCGAGGAAAGACTTAAATTTGGATGAGATTAATGTGTAATTATAAACAATGAGGGTCGACAATATGCTTGACAGACAGGTTGTAAAGGAATTTCTACAAGAAGAATTGGAAGGGATTGAAGTTCCAAAAGATATATCATTTGACGATTTGGTAGAAACCTTCAGTAAATATACTGAGGATGATTACTACGAATGGCTTAAAGACAACTTTAAATCATTCTTCGAACACTGGAATCCTCACTGGGATTGGATTAGAGAGCGGGTTGAACACTATTCAAAAGAATAAGTGAAAATGCAACTTCTACCTCAGAGGATTTAAGTATCTGATAATAATGCAGAAGGTAAATAAATAACACTCTCCGTTTGACTATCTACTCATTTTGCAATAACTCCTCTCTTATAATTATACAGACCCATAACAGAATCCAAACTTAATGGGAAATACTCGAAATTCTTTTTTCTCGTTCAAATCTCGTTCAATCCCTGTTGATTATAATATAGTTAGAAATAAAATAGAGCCTTGAAGCCCTAAAAACAGAATCTACTCAACTGCAGGGTTTAGTTAGCAAGGCTGAAGCCTTGCCCTACATACAACTCTAAATTCTTGTCGGCTTCCCGTTTTTATATGGATAGAAAAAGCTTGACAGGATAATAATTTTCTGGTATAATTCCCTTCAGGTAATCAAAACCACAGAGAAATGATTTGATTTTTTAACAGGGATTGAAAGAGAACTTAAGAGATTAAAAAATGAAATGGGATGATTCTGAGTACAGACCTATTACAAATAAAATTATTAAAGCATTTTATAAAGTTCATAATCATTTAGGTCCAGGTTTATTAGAGCGAGCATACCACAAGGCTTTGTTTATTGAGTTAAACAAAGACTTGAATGTTGATTCTGAAAAAGAATTTCCTGTTATGTATGAGACTCAGGAAGTAAGCGGGTATGTACCTGACTTGTTAGTAGAGGAGAAAGTTATCGTTGAAGTTAAAGCTGTAAAGGAGTTGAATGAAGACCATAAAGCACAATTAATATCTCAATTAAGAGTGAGTAAAATTCTAATTGGATTTTTAGTGAATTTTGCCCAAAAAGAATTGGAGTACAAAAGATTCGACAACTTCTATCAAATAGAGAAAGAAAGTTTGAGTTTGGAAGAAAAACCCTTTTTTGACAGGGATTGGAAGACAACTTAAGACAATAAAGACAAGAAGTGAGAAAGAAAAACTCTTTCAATCTCTTTAGATCCCTGTTGAAAATTTCTTACAATCTCTGTTTAAAAAGAGAGGTTATTATGGTATCAAAAGAAGATATAGAAAACGTCTTCGGCGAACTCCTTTCTAAGATATCCGATAGTGACTTAAGGGAAAAGGTTGTCGAGGTCTGGCTCATTGCTGCCGAGAGGGGCGGATGGAATGATATTGAGAAAATGAAAAAGATACCGTTTTCATTACTTACAGACACGAAAGGTATAAACCTCTTTGAACATACTATTGCTGTTACCAAGGGTGCTTTAGGACTTGCCAGGGCTCAAGAAGAGACCTATTCATCTCTACCATATAAAATAGATTTCGACCGCCTCATTGCAGGCGGTTTGCTCCACGATGTTGGTAAGTTGCTTGAGGTTGAGCCAGATGGAAAGAGAGGGCACATAAAAAGCCATAGTGGGAGATGTGCCCGTCATCCAATTTCAGGGGCTGCGATCGCCTATGAGGTTGGTCTTCCTATGGAGATTGTCAATATAATCGCCTGTCATTCAAAAGAGGGCGAAGGTAGACCACAGGTTGTAGAGACGGGCTTCATTCACCAGGCTGACTTCGCGGCATTCAACCCACTTCTCATGCTCGGGAAGGGTCTACTTATTCAGGAGGAATAGATGGCAAAGACCATGATAGAGAAAATAATTGGAGCCCATTCTGATAAAGATGTTAAACCCGGCGATGTATTTGACATTAAGATTGATGTCCGACTGGCTCGGGATTTCGGCGGGGCAAATGTTGTCAAAAACCTTAAGGAAAATAATCTTGGTATAGACGACACCAAGAGAACTTTCTTCACATTTGATTGTAATCCGACAGGCTCTGACCAGAAATATGCAGCAAACCAGCAGGCGTGTCGCATGTTTGCGAGAGATAATAACATTCGCGTTTACGACATAGATAAGGGTATAGGTACACATCTTGCGATTGAAGAGGGTCTGGTCGCCCCTGGAGAGACGCTTGTTTCAACTGACTCACACGCCAACATCATGGGTGCAATTGGCGCATTTGGTCAGGGTATGGGGGATATCGATATAGCCTATGCCTTTTCTTTAGGGAAGGTCTGGTTCAAGACACCACCAACAATAAAGATTGACCTTAAAGGGAGTCCTGGCAAGAATGTCACGGCGAAAGACATAATACTCGCCCTTTTAAAGGAGTTTGGCGCGGGTGGACTACTCGGGTATGCAGCGGAGCTTTCGGGCACAATAGTTCCCTCACTGAGCCTCGACAGCAGGGTAACAATATCTTCAATGGCGACTGAGATGGCCGGAATAATTCTACTCATCCCACCCAATGATGAGATAATAAGGTACTGCAGAGAGGCTGCTGGCAGAGATATATCAGGTGTCTATCCAGATCCCACTGCAGACTATGTAAGAGAGGTCAGTGTTGATATCGATGATTTAGAACCCCTTATCTCTCGACCCGGCAGACCCGATGACGTTGTATCAGTTGAGGATGTTAGAGGCACCAAGATAGATTCCTGTTTCATTGGTTCCTGTACAAATGGACGCTTTGAGGATATGGAAGCTGCGGCAAGGATCCTTGAAGACAGAAAGGTTGCACCAGGAGTTGTCTTGAAGATAGTCCCTTCAACGTACAGAGTCTGGCGTCAGTGCCTTGATAGAGGTTTGATTGACATCTTTGCTGAGGCAGGTGCTTTAGTTGGAAATCCCGGGTGTGCAGGATGCGCAGCAGGACAGATAGGGCAAAATGGTCCCGGAGAGATAACAGTTAGTACGGGTAATCGTAATTTCCCTGGCAAGCAGGGGCGTGGAGATGTATATCTTGCATCTCCTGCAACGGCAGCGGCTTCGGCAATAGCCGGTGTAATTACCACAGCAGATAAGATTCCCTCGAAGCCCGTTCTTTTCAAGGCAGCGCGAATAGCCGAAAAGCCAGCAGAGAGGGTTTCCAGAGAACAGGAAAGGGCAAATCCAGTAGAGGTCGAAGGCCGCGCCTGGGTGATAGCAAAGGACAACATTGATACCGACATGATTTACCATAACCGATATTTATCCGTAACAGATATAAATGATATGGGACAATACGCCTTCAGCAACCTCAAAGGATACGAAGATTTTTCCAAAAGGGCTAAACCTGGAGACATTATAATAACAGGCAAAAACTTTGGATGTGGGAGTTCTCGTCAGCAGGCGGTTGATTGTTTCAAGAGCCTCGGGATATCTGTAATCATTGCAGAATCCTTCGGCTCCATATACGAGAGGAATGCAATAAATAGTGCAATGCCAATTATGACGGCCAAGGATTTTAGAGAAAAGGTTAAAGATGGTGATGTTATCAAGGTAAACTTAAAAACAGGGGAGATAGAGGATATTACGCGGGGAGGGTCCCTAAATACACAACCATTCTCAGATATCCAGATGGACATCTATCAGAGAGAGGGACTATTGAAGACGAAGATTTAAAGCACAGAGATTTGTAAAAACTAAGCACTAAGCACTATGGACTGGGGACCAGGGACCGAAGACCGAAGACCAATGACTTAATGGCTTTAAAGATATCAGAGTATATCAGCGTATCTACCTGTCGAGCAGACAGGAATCAGCGTCCAGAAAAGAATAGGACGCAGATGAACGCAGATATCACAGATTAAGATAAAACAAAAGAAGAGTTCCTTCAAAAATCAGAGTCTGAAAGAGAATAGGACGCAGAAAGGTTAAATAGCCTTATGGGAAAGACGTTTGCTGAAAAAGTTCTTGCAAAAAAGGCCGGGCTGGAAGAGGTAATTCCAGGGCAGATTGTCATAGTGAAACCAGACCATCTGCTAACCCACGATAATACAGCGCCCATAATATCAAAGATCCAGGATGAATTGGAAAGATATGGAATAGTAGACAGGGATTTCCCCGTCATAGTGCTCGACCACGTTATACCAGCGGCGAACGAGAAGACGGCTTCAAATCACAAGAAGATACGTGAGTTCGTAAAGAAACACGGTGTCAAAAATTTCTTTGATATAGGCACAGGTATCTGCCATCAGGTATTATTTGAAAAAGGTCTCGCCCTTCCGGGCTCACTTATTCTTGGCAGTGATTCACACACCTGTTCTTATGGGGCGATCGGGGCGTTTGCTTCCGGTATCGATAGAACAGAGGCTGCCTGCCTGCTCCTGACAGGAGAAACCTGGTTAAAGGTACCCAAAAGTGTAAAGATAAATCTAAAGGGGAAGCTAAAACCACCCGTTTCAGCAAAGGACGTGGTTCTCTACATTATCGGGGACATTGGTGCTGCAGGCGCAAACTACTGTTCTGTAGAGTACCACGGTGATTTAGAGCAGTTTTCTGTATCAGACCGCTTCACCATTTCAAATATGGGAGTCGAGATGGGGGCAAAGGTAGCAGTGTTTCCTGTAGATGATTTATCGATTGAGTATCTGGGGACTTTAGGAGTAGAGAAATCATCTTATAAGGCAGTCTGGTCAGACCCCGATGCAAACTATTTTGAGGAACTTGTATATGACCTTTCGAAAATAGCTCCAGTAGTTGCCTGCCCTCACACCGTGGATAATGTAAAACCGATAGACGAAGTAGCCGATATAAAGATAGATCAGTGTCTAATCGGGACCTGTACAAACGGCAGGTTGAATGATCTCGAGGTGGCGGCAGACATTCTTAAAAATAAAAAGATAAATCCGAATACAAGACTTTTGATACTACCAGCGTCAAGAGAGGTACTGAGAGAGGCACTGAAGAGAGGTACCATAAGTACTCTCATAGATTCAGGGGCAGTCATACTACCACCAGGGTGTGGTCCCTGTCTCGGAGCTCATCAGGGCGTTCTTGCACCATCTGAGAGATGCCTGAGCACGGCAAATAGAAATTTCAAAGGGAGAATGGGTTGTAGGGATGCCGAGATATATCTGGCATCACCGGCCACGGTTGCAGCCTCAGCCATATATGGTAAGATAACCGATCCAAGAGAGGTGTGAAATAGAAAATGAAAGAAACCACACCCGTCGGCGGACGGACAGGGAGTGCACAGAGGGGAGAGAAAGGAGAAGAGAGAGACAAAAGTTTGATGTGTAATGTGAAGAAGAGGGTGTTTAGCTGCTGAGGAAGTAGGTCAATTCCCCGAGGGTGAATGGGGAATCAGCCTTTCGGAAGCAAACCTGAAGGGTTGCTACATTGTAATAACAACCAAACGTAGGGCAGGGCTTTAGCCCTGCGAAAATGCAAACCTAAAGGTTTGCCCTACATGTAATAGCAAATCTTTAGGGCAGCTCTGTGGTTAGATTTTTGGCATTGCTGATCCATGAGAGGTGTAAGAATGAAGGTCTGGAGATACGGTGATAATATTAATACCGATATGCTCTTCCCGGGTAAGTATACCTATACCTGCAGTACTCCTGAAGAGATAAAGCCCCATCTACTCGAGGATTTAGACCCTAATTTTACCAGCGAGGTGAAGGAGGGTGATATCATAATTGCTGGGAAGAATTTCGGTTGTGGAAGCTCTCGAGAGCAGCCCGTTGTTGGGCTTAAGGCTGTAGGTATTGAGGCGGTAGTGGCTGAGAGTTTTGCCCGAATATTTTATCGTTCAGCCATAAACCAAGGGCTAATTTTGATTGAATGCCCAGAGGCAGTAAAAGTATATTCTGAAGGAGATAAGGTTGAATTAGATGTTGAGAAAGGTAAGATTAAAGTCGCAGGGAAGACATTTTCATTCCCAAAACTGCCAGAGGAGATTATCGCGATTCGGGACGCAGGCGGACTTATACCATATACGCGGGAGAAACTGAAAACTCAGATTATTGACTGAGATTAGGACGCACCTGCCTGCCGGCAGGTCTACCTATCGGAAGATAGGCAGCCGTCAGGCAGGGATGAATATAGATTAGGTACAAGTTTATTTATACCCGGGAGGATAAAAATATGGTAAAAAAAGCTGAAGCAGGCAGGCGTGGTGAGAAGATACGCTCTGGCTGTTTTTTGACATTAGAATTACGAGACTCGGGTGGTATTGAAACAAAGGTCAAGAGCAAAGTGGATGTGATGTATGGAGAGTCTATCAGGAAACTTATCATTGATGTCCTTAAGGCTCTGGGTGTGGAGAACGCCCTCGTAGATCTTGAGGATTTTGGGGCCCTTCCCTTTGTTTTGTCTGCGAGGTTGGAGACTGCGGTAAAACGCTGTCTCCCTGAAAACGATAGGGAGTACCTTCCAGAGATGTTCGACCACTCCAATTACAAGACTCAGAGAGAGCGCTTCCGTCGGTCACGTCTCTACCTTCCTGGCAATGAACCGAAATTCATGATTAATGCTGGAATACATAAGCCAGACGGCATCATCCTTGACCTTGAGGACTCAGTGTCGCCCAGAGAGAAGGATGCAGCGAGGGTACTTGTGAGGAATGCCTTGAGACAGGTTAACTTTTATGGCGCCGAGAGGATGGTTAGAATTAATCAGTTACCGGCAGGACTCGACGATCTTGATTACGTTTTACCACATAACGTTCATGTTATACTTATACCGAAGTGCGAGTCACCCGAACAGGTTAAACAAGTTGATGATAGAGCAAGGAAGATTCTCAATAGAGCGAAGATCAAAGAACCTGTATTCCTTATGCCCATAATAGAGAGTGCACTTGGAGTGGTTAGAGCCTATGAAATCGCATCTTCATCAGAGAATGTTGTGGCATTAGCAATTGGATTGGAAGATTATACGGCAGACATTGGAGCCGAGAGAACGCAGGCTGGGAGGGAGAGTTTCCTCGCCCGCGCTCAGGTCGTAAATGCAGCAAGAGCTGCTGGTGTTCAGCCCATTGATACAGTCTTCTCTGACGTCAGGGATATGGAAGGGCTTATGCAGAGTGTAAAAGAGGCGAAATCATTGGGTTTCGAGGGAAAGGGATGCATCCATCCGAGACAGATAAAGGTTATTCACGAAGGTTTTGCCCCCACCCCAGATGAGATAGGCAAGGCACAGAGGATAGTGCTTGCTTTTGAGAAAGCCGACAAGGAGGGATTGGGTGTAGTATCCTTAGGCAGCAAGATGATCGACCCCCCAGTTGTCAAAAGGGCTCAAAGGACGGTCAGACTTGCTGTAGAGATAGGCATAATAGAGAGTAATTGGAGGGATGAATATGTCCAGTAATGACTATAAACTTGAAGTCAATGCTGCAGGCAGGGAGGTGCCCACTAACGTAAATGGAAAGCCTGCGGTGCCATATCAAGGAGTGGGGAGACACAAACCTACAGGCAGTAAGGCTGCCCCGCTTATTGTAAGATGTACTGACTATCCATCTGACGGTAACAAGGTCTTGCCTGACCTGAAGACCGCACTGGTAAAAGCAGGGATAGATGACGGGATGACTATTTCAACCCACCACCATTTTCGAAACGGTGACCTGGTAGCAAACCAGATTTTCGACGCATGCGCAGACATTGGAGTCAAGGACCTTATGTGGTTTCCGAGTGCGTCTTTTCCCTGCCATGAACCCATAATTAGACACCTTGACAGCGGTGTTGTTCATCATATAGAGGGGAGCATGAACGGACCTCTGGGTGAGTACTGCTCAAGGGGAAAGATGCGCGGGATGGGTGTGCTTCGTTCACATGGTGGACGATATCAGGCGGTTCAAGATGGAGAAATCCACATTGATATTGCAGTTATTGCGGCTCCAACAGCGGATCCCTTTGGGAATGCCAACGGTCTTACAGGACCATCCGCCTGTGGACTTTTAGGGTTTGCCCTGGCTGACTCCCAGTATGCGGATAAGGTAATAGTTGTGACCGACAATCTCATAGACTTTCCCTGTGTTCCCTGGCAGATTCAGGGAAACTATGTTGATTACGTTGTAAAGATGGAGAAGATTGGTGACCCTGACGAGATTGTATCTGGAACCACACAGATCACAAGGAGCCCTGACCGTCTCCTGATAGCAGAGCTCACGGCGCGTTTCATAAAAGAATCGGGTATTATGAAGAACGGCTTTTCATTCCAGGCGGGCGCAGGGGGGACGTCACTTGCTTTCGTGACATTCCTGGAAGGATTTATGAGAGAGGCAGGCGTAAAGGCGAGGTTTGTTAGGGGTGGCAGCACAAAATACCTGGTAAAACTGCTCGAGGAAGGACTGACAGATTATATTCTCGACGGGCAGACCTTCGACCTTGATGGAGTACGTTCGATGAGAGAGAATCCAAGTCACGTGAATACAAGTCCATTTACCAGTTATAACTATCATGGTAAGGGAAATTTTGCCTCGATGGTGGATGCTGTAGTCCTTGGAGCAACGGAGGTGGACGTTAATTTTAACGCAAATGTTGTAACACATTCTGATGGATTGCTGCTCCACGGTATAGGTGGGTGGCAGAACTGCCTCTTCTCCGGATGTACCATACTTTCGATCCCTTCGTTCAGGGATAGAATACCCGTTATCGTTGATAAGGTTACTACTTTGTGTGGTCCCAGTGAACTTATAGACGTGATTGTAACCGAGAGGGGTATAGCAATAAATCCGAGACGGAATGATCTAATACAGGTTGTATCGGGCTCAGACCTTCCCATCCGTCCGATTGAAGATATAAAGGCAGAGGTCGAGAGTATCTGCGGTGGAAAGCCCGCAAAACCAAAACTGGGTGATAGGGTTGTGGCTGCAATAAAGTGGGTAGACGGAACAGTGATTGATTGTGTGAGACAGGTGCTATAGGAGAATCAGTATATCTAACTCCTATATCGCCACTTTGCGAAAGCGCTTCTCAAATTCTTCAGGGGTGAGATTACCAGCCTCTGCAAGTTTCTCAATCCTTTCTCTATCCTCAAAATCCTCTTTTTTGAGTCTTATCATGTAGGCTTTTGCAACCTCGTACGACTCGGACTTTATATCCACGAGTCTAATCCTTGCCCTTCCTGTTTCAGGGTCTATGATTTCGGAGAATGGTACAGGCGAAAGCTTACCAGAACGATAGGCGATTACCGCATTCGTACCACCCTGTGATAGAAATCTGACAGCACCATAGCCCAGATTCCTTGTGTATTCAATATCGTAAGGTATTGGCGGAGCTGAACGGAGTTCGTAACCGACATCTGTGTTTACTATTGTAATATCAATTCCTCTCTTCTTAAGACTATTTTTTACTTCAGTTTTCAATATCTTCCCCAGGTCGATTTCTGAGAGTCTGACGTGTCCATGTTCGTCCTTTTCTAACCTCGAGAGGGCTTTGGTGAGATTTTTCTCGCCTATCTTCCCTGCAACTCCCTCTGCGATTACGGCGACGCCGTCATCCCTTCCCATCGCCCTTCTTTCTATTATTGCACCCTCGAGTATGTCAGTAACGGTTGTGAGGTTTATCTGTTCAGATTGCTGAAACTCCTCGGGTATTATTACGAGGGTGGCGCCCGCTGCTTTTCCTATTCCGAGAGCCAGATGACCTGTGTATCTACCCATGGCGATAACAAAGTACCAGCGGGTGATGGTCTTTGCGTCTTCCATAAGATTAGATACTATCTTTGTGCCTGTGTGGCGAGCGGTCTCAAAACCAAAAGTAGGCATATTATCTGGAAGGGGAAGGTCGTTGTCTATCGTCTTTGGAACGTGTGCGACCTTGATCTTACCACCGAGAGCCTCCGCGATCTTGCTCGATGTGGTCGCTGTGTCGTCACCCCCAATTGTTACGAGGTATTTGACATCAAACCTGCTGAGGGTTTCTAATACATTCTTCATCTTCTCAGCATCTTTGGTAGGATTGACACGAGAGGTGCCGAGGATAGAACCCCCGTTTGTATGTATTCTTGAGACATCCGAGACATTAAGTTCCTTGACCATCTCGTCCATCCCCTGGGAAATATATCTGAATCCCCCGGTAATACCGATTACCCTCTTCCCAAGATTTGTTGCCTCGATAGTTACAGAGCTTATCACCCCGTTGATCCCGGGGGCAGGACCGCCCCCCACGACAATGGCAAGCGTCTCTTTCTTCATATCTAACATCCCCCAAAGTACTTATAGGATTAACCTGAAATAAAATCCTCCAATCCCTTTGGAATATTTCTCACAACATGAGGTAGATCAGTTTTATTACTGACCAACTCTTTCGTATTTATTACGCTTAGCTTCTTAAATAGCAATTCGAATCGCTGTTTGAGTTCTATCATAATTTCGCTTTTTACAGAGTTTGGCAGGTCCCACCACTCCTTTTTATTGGGACCAAAACCCTTCTTGCGAGTCTTATATATAAATTGTTCGTCGCTCTTGTACTTTGCTCTTTCTCCTTTGAACTCCTTTCCAATAAACCCGTAAAGTTTATTCCTAAATTCCTCGGGCAGAGATGGGCTTTCATATATGATATTCTGAAAACCGGTTGCAAGATGTACCTCGCAGGTCTCAACCTTCGGAAAGTGATGGAAGGCGTCTTCGGGGAGTGTTGAGGCGCCATGTTGTACTGCACCGGCAAGTCCGTACTCATCCCTTGCAACCTTCGATAGGTTTTTCAGGGTCTCGAAGTCGATTTTTACCTTTGCAATTGATCCGTCGGGCAGCACAACTCCTCCATGGGTAGCCCCTGTCTGGACGCTGATCTTACTTATTCCCACTACTCCATTGGTGAGGTTTGAGTTAAGGCCATCCATGTAGGTTCTCAATTCTTCTACAGTGCTATTTTCCCCCCCGATTTCACCGATCTCTCCCCCTATTGTGATCATGATATCTTCGGGTTGGTGCTCTCTTATTAGCTTGACAAAATCAGCAGTGATCTCGAAGTTTGGTCTCTGCTGCTCTACGATAGAATCTTTGCTTATATCGACCATGGTTGAGCTGTCAATGTCTATGTTATAGATTTCTGCTTCAATTGCCTCAAGCACAAGCTTCTTGAGTGCCTCGGTCTCCTCTTCTTTATTATCCTTATATTTTTTGAGATTAATCTGAAAGTGGTCTCCTTGGAGGAATAGTGGTCCCCTGTAACCCTCTTTGATAGCCGCACCGAGAAGGACGGTTGAATATTCCGCGGGACGCTGGCTGGTATAGCCGATCTCGGACCTGGCTATCTCGAGTATAAAGGCGCCAACATTGTGCTCCATGACTGCATGGAAGAGAGTCCTCCCGACATCGTAGGTCAATCCCCGAATGTTTATCGCAGGCACACTGAAACCGCTACACTTATTGGATGCCCTGCTCTTATAAAGATTATATATAGACGCCGGGACAGCTCCCAGCTTTTTGGCAGTCTCAAAGATTATATACCTGCAGGCATCGACCACATCCTTATCTGAATGAAAGACCGATGTATAGACGAGTCTATCGATTACCCTGTCTTTTAAGTCCTCTGCATCGATAATTCCGATTCCGTCTTTTGTGAGTCTTATGGATTTTTCTGAGAAGTTTATAAGTTCTTGTATATCCTTAAGCATACGAAAACCTCGTTGTTTAATGTCCAAGATTTTAAAAAATTCGCCTCTTTTGTTGAAGGAGACATGACGGATAGAACTAACAATTTAGCTAAATAATTATAACAGCTAATTTCCAAAATGTCAAGTTTAAAATGGGTTAAGAAATCCTAAAACGGATTACACAGATTATAAGAAGAGATTACACCGATAGATAATATTTAAGACACCAAGCTACAAAGCAGACCTGAAGGTCTGCCCTACATTTTGGGTTAACCCGTAGGGCAGGCAAAGTTTTACTGCGCCAAAGGGTTTGAAATGGTAGCCGCAGGCTTTATGCCTGCGAATGAAGTTGATGTAGGGCAAACCCTGCCTAAAAAAATCATGGGGATTAACAAGGAAAAAACTGAATGGTGATATAGGCTTATGTGGATTCGAAATATAATGACTTAAAATCCAGTATATGTACATTATAATCCCCGATCCATGCTTTAGAACCGAGGATTAGATAGGACTCTTAAATTTATCCTTGACAAAGAAATCATCACGTGATAAAATAACAGAGCAACACTATCAAATTAAAATCTTACGCTAATAATGATTGGCTTGTCTACGATAATCATCGGTTCTTTTGCCCTCTTCTTTGCAGGTCTAATACAGGGCTTAACGGGATTTGGGTTTGCACTTATTTCCGTGCCCATCCTTTCTATCATATTGCCCCCGAAGGTAGTCGTTCCCGCTGTCTTGATATATGGTACAATACTCAATCTGATCATACTTATAAATACCAGGAAGTGGGTAAAACTAAAGAAGATCTGGCCTCTCTTAGTCTTTGGAATATTGGGCATGCCATTAGGAACCTATATGCTACTTGTATTCGACGTAAAGGTGTTGAAGATATTTATTGGGGCGGTCATAATAATATTTTCTGCAGTTCTCTTTAAGGGTTTTAAGAGAGAGATCAAGAGGGAGAGATTTTTCTTTGCCCCTATTGGTTTTGTCAGCGGACTACTAAATGGAAGTATAACGATGAGCGGACCACCCGTCGTTTTATTCTTCACAAATCAGGGGTTAGCCAAGAATGCCTTCAGGGCAAATTTGGTAGCCTACTTTTTTGCATTGAATCTGGCGACAATATCCGCATTCGTAATTGGTGATTTAATCACTCTGCAGGTTATAAAATTGGTAGTCTATCTTTTGCCTGGATTATTTCTTGGGGTTATAGCAGGGATAAGGCTGGTTAACAGGGTTAAAGATGAACTGTTCAGGAAGATTACACTTATTATAGTTATGGTTGCCGGGGTATTCCTGATAATAACAGGATTTTAGGTAAAGGTGTCACGCCCATATTTATCCTTGACAAACAATCCAAGGTGTGCTAAAATAAAAGGTTAGGAAATAGAGAAATAGGACGCAGATTATGGAAAGAGATTACACAGATAAATAGGACACAGATGACCGCAGATTGATAAGATTACTACACGGATTAATAAAACAGATTATATAGTTAAATAGGACGCACTTGCCTGACGGCAGGCAGGTCTGTGGTTAAAAATTTTACAATACTTTGAAATTTGATAGGAGAAATTATGAGAGTCCTTTTTTCTGCATTTGCACTACTCCTCTTCTCAGATTTGGTTGCAATTGAGCCATCTTTCCCCAGGACACCGTCTATATCACCCGATGGTAAGATAGCCTTCTCTTATGAAGGCGACATCTGGGTAGTCCCAGACAGTGGTGGTCATGCAGTCAGGATAACCAAGAAGGGATATAATTATAGACCAATGTGGTCGCCTGATGGTAAATACCTTGCCTTCGATTCAGATAGGGAAGGGAATTTTGATGTATTCGTTCTCTCGCTTGAGGAAGGGATGCTTAACCAGCTTACCTTTTATACAGGAGATGACATACTTCGAGGCTGGGACCCACAGACAGGAGAGGTGCTCTTCACCTCAAAAAGGGAACTTACCAACCTCGGCGCGATGTCTTACAGAGTGAATCCATCGGGAGGCAATCCTGAGCCCGTTCTCGAGTTTGTGGTTTCAGATATCGCTATATCAACAAAAGGAACTGTAGCCTTTACAAGAGGTCATTACTCCAGTTGGAGAAAGGGTTATAGGGGATCCAATTCTGGAGATATCTGGATTTATGATGGGGACAGCATCTATCGAATCTTTGGTGAGCATACAGAGTATAACGACGGTTACCCGATGTGGACAGACAACAAAGTACTCTATTTTTTATCTGATAGAGACGGAACCTCGAATTTATTTGTATATTCGCTGGTTACAGGCGAACTCCAGCAGCTTACGTTTTATGAGGGAGATGGCGTAAGATTCCCGGCAATATACCCTTCTGGTGATAGGATTGCTTTCGAGAGAGGGTTCGGCATTTATCTTGTTGATACTGAGACACTCGAGATACACCCCCTGCAGATTGATGTAATTGAGGAAAGATTAGATGATTTCTGGCTTACGTATTGTAACGACATAACAGAATTTGCCCTATCGAATGAGACAGTCGCATTTGTATTGCGGGGAGATCTGTATATTGCGGATACGTCCGGAGGAAAGGCAAGAAGGATCACCAGAAGCAATGGCAGGGTTAGAGACATCAGTTTTGCTGAGGATGGCTATGCATTGTGCTATGCATCAGATAAGGATGGAGATTTTGATATATATAGAACAGCGAGCAAAAACCCAGATGAGAAGCGACTCCATCTCTCCTTAGACTTGAGAGAGGAGACCGTTATATCTACACCGTATGATGAATACGTGCCCACCGTTTCACCAGATGGTGAAAGGATGGCTTTCGTAATGAAGAGAGGCGAATTGATGGTATATGACTTCAAGAGTAAGAGGGAGAGGTTGTTGGCGAGGGAATGGTCTATAGGGCAGTATGATTGGTCTCCAGACAGTAGATGGATCGCATACAGAGGGGGAGAGTATGTTGATGGGATATACATAGTGAGCGTAGAGAAGGGTGAGGGTCATAATATATCAAAGCATCCCAACACAGACATCGGACCTTGCTTCTCGAACGATGGCAGAATTATAGCATTTACCTCCAAGAGAGAGGACGACGACTATGATGTATGGTGGGCATATCTAAGGAGAGAGGATGAGGAAAAGACAGAGGAAGACTGGAAGAGAGAGAGATTGATTGGAGAAGAGGATAGTATTCCTGAAGTGAAGGTAGACTTTGAGGACATAGACGAGAGAGTAAGGAGAGGGACAGACCTGCCAGGCGATGCATTGTTATTGGCTATATCTCCAGAGAGTGATAAGTTTATATTCAGGAGCAAGCATACAGGAGAGTGGGACCTCTATATTATTGATAAAGAGAATAAGAATCTTAAGCCACTTACAACAGGCGGTAAGAACCCAACCCAGGTTATAATTGAAGGCAATGACTTGTATTATCTGAGTAATGGAGCGTTATTCAGGACGGATTTTGATGGTAGAGTGCACACACCACTTGGATTCAGAGTCAAGGAGAAGATAGAGGTTGCTAATGAGAGAGCACAGATCTTCAGAGAGGTCTGGAGGACGCTTAAAAATGAGTATTATGATGAAAATTTCCACGGTGTGGACTGGGACAGTATGTATTGTAAATATAAAGAGAGAGCGCTTTCGGTTATACATGAATATGATTTTAGACATATAATAAGACTAATGCTTGGTGAGATAAATTCTTCGCATCTGAGTATATACAAAAATAGAGAGCCGGGTTATCTCTCCACTGGAATGCTCGGGGTATTATGGGACTACGGGTACGATGACGAGGGCATGAAGGTCGAGAGGGTTATAAAGGGCTCGCCCGCACACAGGAAGGACAGTCGGATTTATGAGGGAGAGGTTATATTGAGTGTGGATGGCATAGATGTTGAGAATGAGAACATATATGGGCTTATGGAGGGGAAGGTTGACGAGCTTGTTAGGTTGCGGGTCTTAAATGAAATAGGAATAGAAAGAGAAGTTGACATAAGGCCCGTAGACATGAAAGAGATAGATAGACTTCTTTATGAAGAGTGGGTAGAGAGCAGGAGAGAGATGGTTGAAGAGCTCTCTGATAATAGACTTGGTTACATACATGTTCCCCACATGGGCTGGAAATCAGTTGATAATTTCCAACAAGAACTCTATAGACGGGGTATTGACAAGGATGGAATCGTTATTGATGTTAGGTATAACTCGGGCGGCTGGATTGCTGATTATCTTTTGTTTATGCTTGATACGAGAGTTCATGCGCATACTGTCAGAAGGGATGGTGAAACCGGTTACCCGATTTCTGAGAGACTCCCCTATTATGTCTGGACAAGACCTTCAATAGTATTGATAAACGAGCGTACGGTAAGTAATGGTGAGATATTTGCCCATGCATACAAGACTCTTGGTCTTGGCAAATTGGTTGGTGCAACCACACAGGGAAGTGTAATAAGTACGGTAAGAAGGAAGCTAAGAGACGGCACAATTTTTACAGTACCTGGAAGAGGATGGTATAGGGCAGGCGATGAGTTGGATCTCGAGGGAAATGGAGCCGTCCCCGATTACCTTGTGCAGAACCCGCCGGAAGAGGATATTGGTGTCTCTGATG
This sequence comes from uncultured bacterium, assembly GCA_964603075.1. Lineage (GTDB taxonomy): Bacteria > Hydrothermota > UBA3073 > UBA3073 > UBA3073 > JAGMCL01. Next base: position 5,374 of record CAZRTU010000004.1, on the reverse strand, counting down.
AGCAGCTAAGGAAGGCTGTAGAGATACTGCTTGAAAGTATTCCATCAGAGTGATAGAAATTTACAGCTCTAAATCTCCCTGGGGATCGGATTAAATAATGAACAACACCGAAGTAAACCTATTAAACACTGAGAGACACCGAAACACACTGAAAAATTTACATATCTTTTTGAACGACGGGAAAAATTAATAAATGGTTGTTTAATACGGTGGCTTCAGTGTTCTTCGGTGTTGAATTAAATTAAACACTGAAAACTCTGATTGGCTTTAAATATAAAGGCGATAGTTTCTTAAAGTCCCTTTAATTCGGTGTTTTCAGTGTCTTTCGGCATTGGAAATTCATTATCTCAGAGGTCTGATTAGTCCGCCAATGACTCCACCAGCGAGTCCAAGGATACCCAAGTAAAGAGCACCAAGAATCAGGCTGCCACCTATCACCGCTCCCAGAGTCCCGCCAAAAATCCCACCGGCCATACCTCCGAAAATACTACCTAAAAAACCTCCGGCGCTTGTGAGGATAAGTGCAGAGATTATTGCCCCAATCGTCCCACTCAGAAAACCAGCTATTAGCCCCCTTATCAAACCACCTGCAATTACCCCTGCTATGAGCCCAGCAATAATGGGACCTAATATAGGCAGGCCCTGTAAGAATGCCATAGCAATAGCTCCAATGGCTACAGCAAGAATTATCATACCATCTCCCTTAGTTTAACTTTTTGATTAAGTAACTCAAACTTGATTATCTAAACGACAGATAGAAGGTTTGGTTGATTAGTTATGTGTTAATAATCGCATCACTAAGACATCCGCGTTTTATTTCTGGGTCTGACCCCGTTGGATACTTCTATTTTGCATTTTTCAGTTTGCATTCTGCATTGAGTCATTGCGTTTAACATCTTGCATTCACGAAGTCCGTCAGCTGACGGATTTGGGCGAAGTATAACGGAGCCTTTTATCCTCCGTTAGGCAATAGTGCGAACGAAGGGCTATATTTATCAGCTTTTCCCCGGTTTCGGCATTCCTATATATCTTGGTGTTTTGTTCATATAATGCTCATACTCTTTCCCGAATTTTTCTATATTCACTCTCTCTTCACTTAGGACATAAAAATGACTCATAATAACGTATAAAACGAAGTAGACCCACAAAATCACATACATAACTGATACCGTATTCCATCCCATTACAATAACGCCGAGGAGACAGATTAAACCTGCCAGGACATGGAAGTGTCTGCTGACCTTATAAATACCCCAATCTACTACAGGCTTCTTTTTCTCAGGGTGCTCTCTCATGGCGATGAAGCCCAGGGCATAGACTACTTCCCCAAAAACAATAATACCAAGTCCAATCCAGAAAGCCAAATTAATGCTAAAGGGGATAAACCACATTAATACACAACCTACAACAAAGCCTATCAAAAAAACTATCATCATAGACTTAGGTTCTGGAGTGCCCATTCTCTTCGCTCTTATAATTCCAGAAAGAAGAAAACTGATAACAAACCATAGGATGTTCACATAAAAGAGCCTGAAATACCAAGGCGTTTCTATCATTTATCACCCCCTTTAATTTAGCCTTAGATACCACTCACCTTTTCTTTCTAAGGCTTGGCTTTGCAGAGAGCGCTAACGCCGCTATCCACAGTGCAACAAAAACATAGAAGAAAGGAGCATATGGAGCCCACAGGACGACGCCTGAACCCAGACCGATTCCACCCAGAACCAGGATTGTGATCCAGGCCCATCTCTCTGCTCTCCTGAGCGGAATCACGGCAATTATGGCTAAGGATACAAGTGCAACCAGGTGATATATGCCAAAGAACTGAACTGCCATTGTCAGAACTGCTGACTCCTTGGCAGTTGTTCCCATCATTGCTGCCCATGATTGAATGAAGCCTTCAGTCGCCACAACTGCCCAGATGCTTCCAAAGACACAATACGCTGCGACAAGGCAAATCAATATAGCTGCAGCATTTAGCTTTTTCATTTTTTATCACCTCCTCCCTTTAAATATATTCTTGTTCTTATATTTTCCCCCGAAGTGAGCATGTTGCATCACATTTTCGGTTTTGCGAAGTTCGCTGAAATAATTAAAAGGCGTTAAGACAATCCCTTGCCTGTCTACCCTGCCTGACGGTAGGCAGGCATCAGGCAGGACATGAAATCAATTTGTGTTGTATAAGTATATAACACAATCTTGGTTTTGTCAAGGGGAAAAAGAAAGGGGAGTGTGGTGGGGTATAACGGCCTCGAGCTCAGCTGCCCGGCGGCTCGGGCAGCGCTACACCCACTCTACGGCATCCTGGCACGCAACGCAAGCCTCAGTTTGTCGCCCGCCAGGTCAGCTGCAGCGAGTTGTTAGGCAGCATCTCGCTCTCCCGTGGCGATCATCATGGCCGTAGGACTCAGCCTCGATTGCCGCGAAGAGCACCGGTATTGGAGTGGCTTGTCAGCCTCTCTAGGCTCCCATGCCGGTCATGTCGTTGATTAGTACGATTCGGTAACGTGCCTTGTTCTCCTTCACCTTCCGAATCGCTTCGTTTACCTGCGACATGGGCATCAACTCGACCTTGGGCATAATACTGTGAACCTGTGCGAACGAGAGCATCTCCCGCATTGTGGCCCGGTTGCCGATGAAGGAACCGGTTATAGACAGCTGGTGCGCCACAAGGTCAGTTGGATTGAGTGCCACGTTTGGGAAGCCAAGCAAAACTAGCCTCCCCTTTTTCTTTAAAATCTCCAACAGCTGCTCCCAGTTGATCTTGCCGTGAGCGGTGCAAAGCAACAGGTCGAAGCCGAATTCAACCTTCCGCAAGCTGGCTTGATCGTCCGAAACAATGAAGTGGTCTGCGCCGAAAGCAAGCGATTGCTCCTTCTTCTCTGGAGAGGAGGAAATGGCTGTTACCTCGTAGCCGAGGGCGCGCGCGAACTGGATGGCGAGATGACCCAAGCCACCCACGCCGATGATGCCAATCTTCTGCGAGGGTTGCGTGGCGTACAATTGGAGCGGTGAGTAGACAGTAATACCAGCGCACAGGAGTACAGCTGCTACCTCGGAGGGCATCGCGTCAGGTAGCGGGTAAGCGAAGCGGCTATCCACAACGACAGAGGAAGAGAAGCCGCCATAAGGGATCCACGTTCCCGATCGGACAATGTCCCGGCAGAGGTGCTCCTCTCCCCGCAAGCACCACTCGCATTGCATACATGAACGGCCTTGCCACCCGATACCGACGCGGTCCCCTTCCTTCAATACGGATGCCGCACTGCCCACAGCCGACACGTACCCGACGATCTCGTGACCAGGTACAAAGGGATAGATGGTTATTCCGTAGTAGTCGTCGATGCCATGGATGTCAGTGTAACAGACACCGCAGTGCGAGACGGAGACCCGGACGTCATACTCCCCCAGTTTTGGCGGCGCATAATTGAATGGCTCAAGCGGTTGTCCCACCGCCCTCGCTGCGTATCCCAAGATGGTTGAAGGAGGCATTTTCGGAACCTACCTTTCTGAGTGGCAACCATAAACAAGGGTTGAAAGGATTGCTGCCTAACCTAGGTTTATCTGTACCAATAAATTTACAATCACGGCCTTTACTAACTATATAAATACTCTATTACTTATTCTTTAAACCTAACTATGCCCTTAATTCATAAGGGGTTAGCGAAAAAATATCTAAAAAAGCTTGTGTTTATACGGCTTATTGTCTTTTATAATTATATAATAAAATTCTGGTTTTGTCAAGGGAAAAAAGAGGGAAAGTGTGATGAATTATAGATATCCAGTCCGTTATCCGTTGGCCAACGGATTATTTGTGCAAAGAAAACAAATCTTTTCCAGATATTTCTATGAAAGTACGAACAGTATTCAGAGACAATAATTGGGGAATCCCTATTCTTGCTATTGACTATTGACTATTGACTTTTTACTGCCATTCTGACAAATCGCCTTTAATGGTAGCACTATGCAATAGTGCTCCATTAATATGTGTTATCTGATGTTGCCAGAAACCCGTCAGTTAAGATCACGATTTTCAATAAGTTCCAAACTTTGTTGTCCATCAATAATTTTTAAATGTACTGTTCTAACTTGACCCAAAACATCGCCCTTTCTTCCGCTGCATGCCTTTGTTAGCCCGACACCCTAAGTTGAAAAAGCCCTATAATTATTGAGTTAATCTCCAAATCATCCGTAAATGTTCTACAAATGTTCTACACTGAGGCAATGCTAGTAACTCTAAGCAATAATGTTGAGCGCATTTTTAAAGTTTACTTTAGTTGTTATTTGAGTCCTTTTATTATCCATTCTATTATATCTTCTGCTATATCTTCTGCTAATTTCTCTCCGACGTTTAAAAAGGAATGGTCTGTCTGATAAGCTATAAATTCAACATTCTGGGAGTTTTCCTTTTTTAAAGCTCGGTATAAAGGCAATAGGTGATTTTCAATCGTAACGTTAACATCGTCCCAACCTCCAATCAACAAAATTTCCCTTTGTGCAAGTTTAGGTGCACTTAACCTTAAGTCAAAAAATCAACATTATCAATGAGTTTTTGTAGTGCCACATGACCCTCAAATCGAACTGGTCCTTCAGGAGCTTTCCATTTACCAAACATGTCATTAATAATTTCGGCCATGGATTCATTGCGCAGATATTCCCTTACAAATTCTCCATGATCGGTTCCTGCAATAGAGATAATTCTTCTTATTTCAGGATGGTTTGCTGCGAATGTCAAAGCCATCCCTCCCCCGAAGCTATAGCCACATAAAATAATGTTCGAGGTATCTATTTTGAATTTTCTAACAATTTCTTCTTTGTGAAGACAGTCTAAAGCAGCTTGAATATCATCAATTGTACTCTCTAAGCCGAACTCTCCTTCACTTTTATGTGTTCCTCTAAAATTAAAAGCAAAAGCATTTATGCCAGATGAAGAGACTTTTTGACCAAGCCCTAAAACATCTTTTTCATTCCCTGGAAAACCTTGCAATAATAAAACAGTCGGAAATGGGCCTTTCCCTTCAGCAGGATAAAACTTACCTTTTAATACATATCCATCACTATTAAAACTGATACTAATAGGTTCACTATTAATTGTTTGTGCACCGAAAAGTAGAATTCCAAGAAATATAATTGAGAAATAACGAAATTTTCGCAATTTTATAGGTCGATATCTCATTTAAACCTCCTTTCTAAATAACGATCTACACTTGTTGCTTTTAGCGGACGAAGGGCAATTTCATATAACTCGTTTATATCTAAAATCCGCATATTCTATCCCCTGGATGCGAAACCAGTCTCGATTTACTCTCTCCCATCCTTTAATCTCTTTACTTAATTCATAATCAGATTTATTAAATTGAGTATGTTCTAATTT
>CAZRTU010000003.1:11285-31959 GCA_964603075.1 uncultured bacterium | reverse complement strand
TAAGGGAGTCAAGAGAGAGACATTAATTGGCATCTGGCTTACTGGCAAAGTCAAGAACTGGGGTGAGGTCTTTGGTGAAGAAGTTACAGAGGCAATCCATGTATATACACGCTCCGACGCATGCGGCGCAGCCAAAACCTGGGCTAAATTCTTGGGCAAAAATCAGGAGGATCTCCTTGGAGTGGGAGTCTATGGAGACCCGGGATTAGCCGAAGCAGTCAGAAAAGATGTCTGTGGTATTGGCTATAACAATATCAATTATGTCTATGACGCCACAACTTTAGAGCAGGTAAAAGGGCTTAGAGTATTACCTATTGACCTTGATGGTAATGGTCTAATAGATGAAGAAGAAAATTTTTACAGGACTCGGGATGAAATCGTTAGAGCTATAGCCACGGGGAAATATCCTTCACCACCAGCCAGAGATTTACATTTTGTCTGCAGGGGTAAGCCCAAGCGGGAAGTAGTGAAAGAGTTCATCAAGTGGGTTCTGACTGACGGGCAGAAATATGTTCCCGAAGCTGGATACATTAAGCTAAGCAATGAAAAACTTCAGGAGCAACTTAGGGAACTCGAAGATAGGTAAAAACAGAGTAGGAGAAATTAATAGAACATACTCCAGTTACATTACCTGAAAGGGAATTGCTAACATGAGAAGTAAAAGGCTATTAAAGGATAAACTTGCAAGCAAGTTAATGCTTTTCTTAACGGGTTTCTCGAGTCTAATTGTTTTTTTAATGGCTTTAGGATTATATCTAAGGTCGAGGCCAGTACTGTCGATAAAACCTTTAACAGAGTTAATTTTTTCATCATCTTGGCACCCTTTAAGGGGGGAATTTGGCTTTTTCCCCTTTATTATTGGTACTCTCTGGGTAACAGGTGTGGCTGTTGCTATAGCTATCCCACTATCTCTTCTTACGGCGGTCTATCTTTCTGAATATGCCCCCAAACATATCCGTGTATGGACAAAACCCTTCATAGACTTACTTGCTGGGATACCGTCGGTTGTTTATGGAGTCTGGGGAATATTGGTTATCGTGCCAATGATAAAGGATCGCATTGCCCCCTTCTTCGGGATTTCTTCAACTGGCTATAGTGTACTTGCTGGAGGTATGGTATTGGCTATAATGATCTTTCCCATAATTATTCATGTCTCAGCAGAGGTATTTAGGACTGTACCTTTTGAAGTCAGAGAGGCATCTTTGGTATTAGGTGCGACAAAGTGGCAGACAATAAAGCATGTTGTGATTCGTAAGGCTTCCCCGGGCATCATAGCTGCAATTGTCCTGGGGTTGTCTCGTGCCTTTGGCGAGACCATGGCTGTTCTGATGGTAGTAGGAAATGTAGCCAAGATTCCATCTTCGATTTTAGACCCAGCCTATCCCCTACCAGCACTGATTGCCAATAATTATGGAGAGATGTTGTCTGTGCCTTTGTATGACTCGGTACTCTTGCTTGCTTCTTTAGTTTTATTGACGGTCGTCTTATTTTTCAACATTATTTCCAGAGTCATTTTAATCAGATTTGAAAGGAGAATCCAATAATTGATAAGAGAAAAATAGAGGAAAATGTATTTAGGGGGCTGATGATTGCGTCCTCACTTATGATCCTTTCAAGCCTTGTACTTATATTACTTACAGTTGTTGTAAAGGGACTACCCGCTATAAACCTTGCTATGCTCACCCAGACTCCGAAAGGCGGATACTATCTTGGAAAAGAAGGTGGGATATTGAATGCCATCGTCGGTTCGCTCTATCTAACAGTGGGGGCAACATTCTTGGCTATTTTGATTAGTTTACCTGTAGTTTTATATCTTAATGTATATGCAAACAAAAGGTCTCGTTTAGTGGTTTTTACGCGTTTTTCCTTAGATGTCTTATGGGGTGTGCCTTCGATAGTCTACGGAGCTTTTGGTTTTACAATTATGATATTTCTTGGCTTGAGGGCTTCACTATTGGGAGGTATTATCGCCGTATCACTTTTAATTCTTCCTATAATGAGTAGAGCAATGGATGAAGTAATAAGAATGGTCCCCGAAGAACTTTTAGAGACATCGTATGCATTAGGGGCAACAAGATTAGAGACCGCTTTCAAGGTAGTTGTAAGACAGGCTTTACCAGGAATAATGACCGCTGTTCTAATTGCCTCTGGGAGAGGAATAGGAGATGCTGCCTCAGTAATATTTACGGCTGGCTTCACTGATTCGATACCATATTCATTATTTCGGCCCGCAGCTACCCTGCCTTTGGCCATTTTTTTCCAGTTGGGGACCCCTTTTCCCGAAGTTCAAGAGAGGGCATATGCCTCGGCACTTATACTTACGGTAATGATTTTAATAATTAGTATAGTTGCGAGAATTTTAACGACAAGATTCAGCAGACATATACTGAAATAAACCTCTAACCAGATGCTGGAGCAGGAGGTCGAAATGGAATTTAAGACACACATAAGTATAAGAAATCTGAATGTCTTTTACGGAAATGAGCAGGCGTTAAGAAATATAACCGTTGATATTCCTGATAAAAAAATAACAGCCATTATAGGTCCATCCGGTTGCGGCAAGACAACGCTCTTAAAATCTTTTAACCGTCTCGTAGACCTGATAGATGGAGTAAGGGTGTATGGTAAAGTTTTGGTCGACGGAGAGAATATCCTCGACCCCAAGGTAGAGGTTACCCATATCAGGAAAAAGATGGGGTTACTTTTACAAAAACCCTATCCATTACCAATGTCGATTTATGACAATGTTGCCTACGGCCCAAGGATTCACGGCATGAAAAATAAAAAGGAATTAGACGAAATAGTCGAACATTACCTTGAAGAATCGGGCTTGTGGGACGAGGTAAAAAATAAACTGTATGCACCTGCATCAAGGCTTTCGGTAGGTCAGCAGCAAAGACTTTGTTTGGCACGAGGCTTGGCTGTTGAACCGGAGATTATACTTGGCGACGAACCCACCTCGGCTCTCGATCCAAAGTCGAGTCAGCGCATCGAGAAGAGATTTATTGAACTAAAGAAGGATTACACTATTGTCATTGTTACACACATATTACGTCAGGCGAAGAGGCTTGCAGATTATGTAATTTTTCTTTACCTTGGGGAATTGTTAGAGCATGGTCCCGCACAAGAAATCTTCGAAAATCCCAGAAGGAAAATAACAAAAGGGTATATAAAAGGGGAAATAAGCTAATAGAAAACTAATTTAAGCAATTATAGAAGAACCTGACCATAATAAGACTTCTTTCTGAATTAATAACACCATCTTTAATCAATTGTAATTAACGACCACAGGGTATTTTCATCTTCCACACCCATTTGCTGCATCAAGGAGGATTTTGCCCTGAGGAAATCGTAGATACTTGTGGTATATTGATTCCGCGATGTGGTTAAAAGTACCTCTGCATCGAGCATGTCGGTAGCGGTAACCACGTTGTTTTTAAAGCGTTCTTCCATCTGATAGAATGTCTCCCCTGCGTATTCCAGAGCTATGTTTGATGAGTTTACTGATTTTGCCGACGAGATTAGTTTTAAAAGAGAGCTTTCCAGTTCCATTTGTATTTCATTTTTGGCAGACTGATAGGAAAACTCGGATTGCTTCAAGTCATATTTTATCTTACTGAGGTTGGCGGCATTATCTGCGATCGGGAATATTGGGAGAGATAAGGATAAGGAGACAGCCCCTCCCTGCGAATCGAATTCATCTTCTATATCGTATTTTTCCCAGCTCTTTGAATATGAGAGACTCACTGTGGGAAGAAACTCTCCCGCAGCCACCTGTACCGCCTTTTTGCTGGCATCTACAGACAAAGAGGCGGCTTCCAAAGAGGGATTATTATCGACGCCTATGGAGATAACCTTGTCTATCAGAGACTCTACATTGTCAAGGCTCAATCCCTGCAGCTTCTCAAGGTATCCTTCATATTCACCAAAAGACATAGGTTCAGTTGTATAATCTTGAGAGATCTGTAAGAAATTTGCCAGATCCAGGCGACTGATTTGGTGGAGACTCTGAGTCTGAATTAGACTGACTTCTTTGGATGCCTTTTCTGACTGCATTTTAAGATAATCAGCCTTAGACAATGTCCCTGATTTGTAGCGTATTTCGGCAGTCTTAAGATGCCTTTCTGATGCCTCTAAATCCTTCTTTGCAATCTCTAACAATTCTGAATTCTCAAGCAAACTGAAATATTTGGATTCTGCATCGCTTATAGTGGAGAGAAGCTCGCTATCGTATTTTAGGTCTGCAATTCTCGCCTCAATATTTTTGATTCCTAAATTCAGGTAGTTTTTACCGCCATTAAAGATTTGAAATGATACATTCAGCCCATAGGATTTCGAATTATTCGCCGCTTCAGACTCCGGAACCTCTCCATATGAAACCGTTCTTTCAGAATCAAAGAAGGTGTATTTTCCATTCAAAGCAGCAGATGGCAGCATGCCAAAGATGGATTTAAGGGCATCAGCATGGGCTGCTTTTTTTGACTCTTTTTCAGCCAGCAGCACAGGGTTATTATTTACGGCAATCTCTTTTACCTTTTCAAGGGTCAGGTGAATTTCTTCCCCGTTAAGTGTGACTCCGAACACTAACAATAGAATAATCAGCAGAAATCTTTTCATGTTTACCTCACATTTGTTAATAGTATTGTCAAAAATCTAACCACAGAGCCCGCAGAGTGCTCAGAGCATTTTTGAATTTTGATTCCTGACTGCCGTCAGGCAAGTTGTCATTTTAATATCTAATCTGTAGTGACTATAAAGGATCTGACACCAAATTTGAGATTACTAAGTATAGAGCTAATAAGTAGGTCCATCACATAAGTTAGTTTTCTTTTAATCCCCATGATGGTTTTTAGGCAGGGCGGACAGGTGCGTCTTATTCTTTTGGGGACGCTGATTTACGCAGATAAACTCTGATGTTTTTAAAGTTATTAGGTTATTAAGTCATTAGTCATTGGTCTTCGGTCTTTGGTCCTTAGTCCCTATTGCATAGTCCCTACTGCCTGGGGCTTAGCTCCTTACAAGACTCTGTAATCGTTCCTTTTAATCTGCGTTAATCTGCGTCCTAAATCTGTGTAATCAGTTGATAGCAAAAGAAATGAAGGGTAATAAACATAAACAGCAATAAATATTGATTTCAGCAACTCTTTTGGTGTCAATTGTTCTACAATTACCTAATTTGATATTTAATATTACCCCTGCGATTTGTTATATTCTTTCATATTCTATTTGACACTACCTTGTTACTCATACCGCAGGGCATCAATTGGGTTAAGATTTGAGGCCTTACGTGCGGGATAGAACCCGAAGAACACGCCTACGGCGGCAGAAAAACCGAATGCCAATAGAATTGTCTGTGGTTTTATTATGGCAGATAAACCCACAAAGTTATTGAGTAAGAAGACGAATAAAAACGAGATGAGTATCCCTATAATACCGCCCAAAATGCTTAATACTGTTGCCTCGGTCAGGAATTGAAAGAGTACGTCACTATCTCTTGCTCCAACTGCAAGACGGATTCCAACCTCGCGCGTCCTTTCTGTAACAGAGACAAGCATAATATTCATTATACCGATACCTCCAACCAACAAAGATACAGCAGCAATTGCCCCCAGAAGCAAGGTGAGCGTCTTAGATGTGGAGGTAGCCATCTCAATGATATCTGTTTGATTTCTTACATTGAAATCGTCTTCTTCACCGAGTTTTATATCATGTGCATCTCGGAGTATGTTGGCGATCTCATCTTCAGCAGCGTCCATCTCGTCCACCGAGGCAGCACTTGCGAATATCATATTGATGTAGTGTCCTCCTTTCAGTCTGTAGAGGACTGTTGTAGACGGTGCAAGTATGATGTCATCCTCATCCCTACCCATAGCGTTTTTGCCCTTTTCAGAAAGGACGCCGATCACGGTGAAAGGTACATTATTTATCCGTATCTTCTCACCCAGAGGGTCCTGTCCGGGGAAAAGGTTGTCCACTACGGTCTTCCCGAGCACAGCCACTTTTCGCCTCCCACGAATGTCCTTCTCAGTGAAAAATTCACCGGATTCAATTTCCATATTTCGGATTTTAAGATAATCAACAGAGACGCCAGTAACTGCCGTATTCCAGTTGTTCCCCCCGCCAATCACCTGGCCAGCTGCATTTACCATTGGGGAAAGATATTCGATCAGGGTCGCCTCTTCCGAGATCTTTTCTGCATCATCGAGGGTGAAACGATTTTCACTGCCTGCCCCTCTGTGAACTCCTCTCATAAAGCTGCTCCCCGGGGATATAATAAGCAGATTGGTTCCCAGCGAGCTTATCTGGTTTGTGATATCTGCCTGAACTCCCTCACCAATTCCAACCATTACTATTACTGCAGCAACGCCTATTATGATGCCAAGGGACGTTAATAGACTTCTTGTTTTGTTCTTTCTTATGCTCTTGATTGCAACCTTTATCAGGTTTATCCATTTCATATTTTAGGCTCCTATTGTCGGAAAGGGTTGTTCTTATATTTTGCGGGTAATCTCGCCAAGTCGTCCACTGCGTTCTGACGGTTCTCTATAATGAAGTCGTCCTTAACCTCTCCGTCATGTAGTTCAACCACCCTTTTTGCGTATCTTGCGATGTCATGTTCATGAGTTACCATAACTATGGTGATTCCCTGTTTATTCAGTTCCTGGAGTATGGACATTACCTCTATTGATGTCCTCGAATCGAGATTTCCTGTTGGCTCATCGGCAAGCAAAATAGACGGCTTGTTGACCAGGGCTCTTGCGAGTGCCACCCTCTGCTGTTCTCCGCCTGAAAGTTGATTTGGTTCATGATGCATCCGGTCTAAAAGTCCGACCTTTTCAAGAGCCCATTTCGCCCTCTCGGTAGGATCCTTGATATGCCCTGTTCTGTCGTATAGAAGCGGTAACTCGACGTTCTCCAGAGCAGTCGTTCGGGGTAAGAGATTGAACATCTGAAAGACAAACCCTATCTTTTGATTTCTGATATTCGCATACTCATTTTTTGACAGTTTATTTGTCTTTGTGCCGTCGAGGTAGTATTCCCCCGAGGTTGGTTCGTCAAGACATCCGAGAAGGTTCATAAGTGTGGATTTGCCGCTTCCGGATGCCCCCATAACTGCCAAGAACTCGCCGCTCCCTACCACGAGGTCTATCCCCCTTAGGGCATGTACGGCATAACCATCCGTTCTGTAGGTCTTTGTGATCTGCTTTGTTTCTATGATGTTTGTCATGCTATCTCCTAATGCCTTCCCGGCGGTCCTGGAAAGAGGAAATTTCTGCCTCTTGTTTCCTCTTCCTCTTTGCTCTGATTGACTCTTGTAATTACTTCCATCCCCTCGCTTATCGGGTTTCTTATAGCCACTATCTCTGTGTTCTTACCATCAGTTACGCCCGTTTTAACTGGAATAACATTTAGGTTGCCGTTCTGGTCAAGATACCATAAAGCTTTCACGTCTTCAGGAATCTCTCTTTCTCCGGAAGATCCACCGAAACTCATGAATTGATTTTGCATATCCGAGCCCCTTTCTCTCTCTTCAGCCTTCAGCGAGTCTGGAAGTCCTTCGAAGCGGGTCCTTCGAAAATCAGAGAGCATACTCAGCGACGGAGTGAACTGTAATGCAGAGTTATTGACCATCAGAACATCGGTTCTCTGCTCGATAAGGAATTCAACGTCGGCTGTCATACCAGGAAGGAGTAGCCCGCTGTCATTGGAGGCATCAACGATGACCGTGTACATAACCACATTTTGAATGGTGGTTGGTTGGAGTCGAACCTCTCTCACTGTTCCGGTGAATATCTCATTCGGATAGGCGAGGACAGTGAAACGCACTGCCTGGCCCTCCTTGATTAATCCAATATCGCTCTCGTCGACAGATACGTGTATCTCCATTTCCGATAGGTCTTCTGCAATAACAAACAATGTTGGAGTGGAAAAACTCGCGGCAACGGTTTGACCCGGCTCGATACTGCGGTCGATCACGGTCCCACTTATAGGTGAATGTATGACTGCATATTTAAGATTTGCTTTGGCTCTTTTAAGATTGACTTCGGCGGATAATAATGATGCACGGGCAGATTCTTTGCTTGCCTTAACCGTATTCATCTCAAATTCAGATATAAGGTCCTTCTCATACAACTTTAGGTTATTTTGATAATCCGTAAGGGCGAGCTCATACTGTGTTGTTGCATTAATTACGGTCGCTTCAGCATCCTTGACTGAGGCAGCGAGCAGGGTAGTATCAAGGACTGCCAGAACCTGACCAGGCTTTACCTTATCATTGAAGTCAGCCATTACCTTTTCTATGGTTCCAGAAACCTGCGTCCCGACCTCCACTGTCCCAACAGGCTTTATTTCACCAGTACTTGACACAATATTTTCGATATCGCCTCGCCCTATCTCCACAAACTCATACTGACTTTCTGCACCCGGACTTTTCCTCAGCGTAAACAATACCAGCACAATAGCGATGAGGATACCAACGCCAACTATAATCAGGATTTTTCTCTTTCCCATATACCTCTCCTTTTTCACTTAACGTATTTTTGATTAATACTCTTTTTTGTCTGAGACAATTATGACATCCGTTGGTTAGTTAGACACAATCTTTTGGAAATACTTGCGGTCAAATTTACTATCGCACATTTTTGTATCCAACGGGTTCAAATAAAGGATAGAACAGGACTCTCTTATTTTGTTTCGGTGCCTTGTCCTGATTGTTCTGCGGTGGGGTAAGCGAGTGATGTTCTGATCCAGACCTCCTGCTTTTCTAACATTCCGCCTCTTACCCCAGGGAGTCTTCCTTGACCACCGCGAGGAGGACCCCCACCAGGGGGTCCCTCCATGCCACCGGGAAAGCCTTCTCCCGGACCTTCTCCAGGACGCATCCTTTCCATCGTACTTCGAAATTCATCCTCACTTAATCCCCATTCCAGACCAATGCTTATGGTATGTTCTGGTTCTTCGTTAAGATAATAATAGTCGCTGTTCTCTTCGCCCTCCTGTAATGGAATGCTGAATTCGTAGGTGAAGACACCCTGGTTGTTTGCAGAACTGACAGCCGGCCCGCAGGAACCATCTGGAGGTATAACCCTCTCTTGCTCATCTTCGATAATGATTAACTGGTCTTCCATTTTTTCCAGTCCGAGTATGATAACTTCCCGTTCTTCAGGTGTAAGCTGCTTAAGGAAACCGCCTCTATCGCTCTCCATTTCGGCAGGCGCAGGACCCCCGATAAATCTAATTCCCATATCCTTTCTCTTCCCTCCGGCGGTATCAAACCATATGGTAACACCGTGTCTTTTAATAATTCGTGCCCATGACTCGTTTCTGAAGTTGAAGAGAACGTATAGATTATCATTATCGTTACATAGTCCCAGGGTGACATCTTTTTCCTCAAAATATGAGACGGGAGTGCTTGACCAGTCTTCCGATTCACCGTCAATCTTTATTGGCTCGGAAGACCAAGGGGTCTCGATTTCCATGGCGCCTCCACCACATCCGCAGATTGAGCATAAAGCGAAAGAAGATAGTATAATCGTAAATTTTTGGCTGAACGATGAGTAAAATGGTTTTTGCATTTCTACCTCCTTTAAATACCGGGTTATAAGATGGGGGTGACTCTAAGCCACCCCCATCCGATTATTTGGATGCCAGGAAGAGCGTATCATGGCAGTATTATCAGGGTTTTACTTACAGCATGGGTTCCTGCCTCGACACGGTAAATATAGACGCCACTTGTTGCTCTAACACCATTTTCGCAACTACCGTCCCAGCTTACTCTGTGGGTGCCTGGCTCCTGGATTCCCATCTCAAAATTTTGTATCAACCGTCCTGATGTATTATATATCTTCACACACACGTTCTCTCGAGAATTCAGGGTGTAGGTTATGTTTGATTCTCCACGATCAGGACTTAGATAGCTCCAGGTTGTGATGCCAGGGTAATCAGACGTCTTATTGATTCCAATGCTTTCAGTCTTCTCACGTAAATCAATGCCGTAGTCTCTCTGTATATTTTTGACAGCTTCCCTGATCTCCCCACGGCTGGCACCGTTCTCTCTCATCCTTTTTACTGTCTGCCTTACGGTGGATCTCTGCTCCTGCGTTAGATTCAAAAATATGCGCCCCTTGGCACCCGGAAGTCCCAGGCGTAAGGTCCCAGGTATCTCAACGCCGTAGCCTTTGAGCATATCTTTGATTTCGTCCCCTATCTCCGCACGAGTGGCGCCCTCGTCTCTCATCCTTTCGATTGTCTCCCTTACGGTTGTTCTCTGTTCCTCGGTTAGATCAGACATAAAGTCTCTTCCGCGCCAATGCGGAGCATGTTCGCGGTACTCAGCTTCTCCGGATAAAGGTAACGCCGAGGCCCCTAAAGCGGCAATTGAAAAGATTAATACCAGAATCCTGGGTTTTTTGAATAGATTTTTCACTCTCTCCTCCTTGTTTAGAGTAGCTTCTTAAGATTCCTGAGTTCGTTATAGAATGACAGGAAATCGCTATTTATGAACTGTAACTTTAGTTCCTCTGGTTCCTCAACATTGTTTTCAAAGGTAAATATAGTCTTTGATTTATTTATATTTAACATGATGAGACGATGACCCTTCATTTTGAGATAAGCTGAAAACGCTATGTCATCGGTTGTGATATGATTCTCTTTCATTTGGTTAGATTTCATTTTTATTCAGGGATTCTTGAACGCTCGTGAATTTTCATCTCACCAAAGGGAGGCATTCTACCTGTAAGCTCGTGTCGTTCTTTCATCATTTCAAAAAATCTTTCCTGCTGTTCTTGAGAAAGTATGTTTTTCATGTGCCGCAGATTCTCAAAAATGTGAGATTCGATTTCTACCTGCATGGAGACGATTTCTCTTATCATATTATCTGCTCTTTCGCTGTCGTACTCACTTTCTCTAAGTAATGATAGTAACCCCTCTCTTTTCGAAAATAACTCCTTCATAAGAGGATGTATCTTTGACCTCAATTCTTCCTGGGTTTCATTCAACGCCTCCACCTGCTCTTCAGTGAGATCGAGTTTCTCTCTTAAATGACTCCTCCTCCAGTCATGTCCTTTCGCTATCCCGGGGGGCATAATTCCTCTTTCGTGCCTGTGCACCTCCATCCAATAATAGCCCAAGGTAAAGATTGCTACCAGATTTATGCATAATGAGACTATCAGAATTATAACAAGAGTCTTTTTAGTCATTATTACCTCCAGTTAAAACGTTATTATATGTCCAGCCTAAGGAACCCTCTGGAAGTTCGTCAAGTGAGGGGATTCCAAGCAGCTTAGAGTATTCTACATCCAGACTGGCTACGGTTTCTGCTCCTTCCTGGTAGATCATCTTACCAAGATGACTTCCGAGGAAGAGAGAAAAAATGATAAATGCTGCAGCACCGATAGGAATAGCAACACGGGCAGCCCATTCTGCAAAAGGTTTGCGGAAGAGTCTTTTGGATTCCCGTTCGGCAATCCTGTCTTTCAGGTGAAGCCTGAAGTATGGCGGAACCTGCACATCCTCTATTAAATCAAGCGAATCCGATCCAATTGATAAGTTCTCTAACTCCTTTCTGCATTGGGCGCATGATTTCAAGTGTACAGCAATTTCCCTTCTCTCCTCTTTTGAGAGCTCACCATCCAGAAATGCAGATAATTTTATTTCTTTAATATGTTTCATATTTATCAACCTGCTCTTATATTTTCTTTACGATATCCAATTAATTAGACAGGATTTTTTCAAAATACTTGCGGTTAAATCTCTCCCTTCTCTTTTAGAGGTTGTAATTTTTTCTTCAAGTTCACCTTTGCTCTGAAAATTAGGGATTCTATCGAAGATAAAGATTTATTCATGAACTCGGCTATTTCCTTGTAAGATTTGCCTTCATACTTTGATAATATAAGGGCCATTCTCTGTTTCCCAGGCAAATCATCGATTGCTTTCCTCACGATTTCAGCCTTTTTTTTCTTTTCAAAATCAATCTCTTGTTTCATGGAGTTGGGTATATTTTCTTTCTCCATCATCTGATCTAAGGATAAGGGTCTTTGTTTATATTTACTTCTGTAGTTCAGACAGTGATTGACCACTATTCTATATAGCCATGTTGAGAACATGGATTTACCCCTGAAGCTTCTGGCTTTACGCCAGACCTTTATGAAGACTTCCTGGGCAACATCTTCCACCTCAGTATAATTACCTATATAACGGTAGATTAGGTTGAAAACTGAATGTTCGTACTTCTTCACCAATTCTTCAAACGCAGACTTATCGCCTTTAGAGATCCTTTGAACCAATATTGTGTCGGCGTCTTCACTGCTTGGCATAATCTGATGAAGAGTTGATCTCATTTACGGGTTATATTTTTATAGTTACATGTAAATAGACCTGTACCTGACTTAATAAAAAGCCGGATTCCAACTTCAAATGGCTTTACACCTTCCGTCTGAGTTGTCCGATTTTAATCTCGTCAAAAAAATTTATGTCTTTACTTGTTATTTAGACATAGATTTTCGGTAAAACTTGCGGTATTTTCCAAAATAGAATACCAGCTCACTATTATAACGAATTTATAAGCCTTTTTGTTTCAAGGTAATCTAAAGAAGTAAAGGAGCGGCAAAGCACCGCTCCTTTTTTACCCCTGGGTTCAATTATTTTAACTCTATCTCGTCAAACTGTAATTTCGTGCAATTGCCATATCCCAGGGGAAAATACCTCTTTCCTTACGAATTTTTCTTGAGTTCGTCGATATAGCAAACCTGAAGGTTTGCCCTACATTAAGAGACATATTTTAGCAAATCTTAGGGCAATTCCCCGACTGTCACTTAACACATCGTAGGGCAGGGCTTTAGTCCTGCCGAAGCAAACCTAAAGCCTGCCTGACGGCAGACAGGGTTCTCCCTACATCAATCCCTGCCTGACGGTAGGTGCGTCCTAAATCTGTGTAATCCTTTGTCAGCAAAAGAAATGGAGGACAAAGCTCATAAACGGCAGCTAACGTCGATCTCAGCAATTCCTTCGGCTTCCGATTTCTTATAATAACTTATTTATACCCCAGGGTATAGATCATGGATTATTTAGCAAGGATTGCCTTCGCTGGAATCACTATGGCAGGGATAAATAAAACCCAGCCCACTATAACCCATGGACCCAAGCCATGTAAAATTGTACAGCCCAGAAGAGGAGCTATCCCGATTATAAGTAAACACCACCAGGACCATTTCTCTGACTTTCTGTAACTTCCCAGGGTTATTCCTATTATTGCAACCGCGTTGGTAAAGAAGACAATGCCGGATGAGATATCCGTTTCTCCCGCAGCCGTAAGCATGATACTTGAAATGAATCGGTATATCCCCAGTATCAGCATGATAATCCAGCCTATCTTTACTGATTTTGGCTGCATTTTCCCCCCCTTTATATATGATAATAAGTAAATACCCACACCCGGCTGCCTTTATCATGGGTGAAACACATGGTTTTTCAGTACCTTTTATCGGATAGCAGTGATCACTCCTGCGCATATACACGCTATGCCTACAAGACCCTTAAACCCCATCGTGAACCAGAAGAGAAAGTAACTCCTGTCCTTATAAACATCGTATCTTCTAAACCCCCAAAACCACTGAGTCTTACCTTTTCTGATCTCGATCCAGGTCCAGGCAAGAAAGGCAATTCCCAGTATTATATAATATATAAATGGTATATCAGTCATAAGGTTATTTAACCTTTCAGGAGTCTTTCATAATAACGGCTTTTACCTGTTTTGAGTATCTCAAGGATTATTTTTTCTGTCGTAGGGCCGACCCCCTTAAGTTGTCTCAGTTCGTCTTTCATGGTTGATAGGGGATTTTGGATTTTTGATATAGAGTAAGCGGCAAATCCATAAGGTGATTTCCTTCCTTGAGATTTCAAGAGATAATCCAGATGTTCAAGGACTACGACAACCTTATCGTTTTCATCCAGCATCCCGTCGTAGACCTCTGGAGGGATACGTTTGGGCAGATGATATTTCTTTGCAGCGGTGTCGAAGTTTTTATGGATTGTTACATAATAGCTGTCTATTGCGTTTCCGTATGGGTCTTTTTTGTAGATATTATTATACTGAGTAACCAAATCAGGGTAGTGTTTTTCGAGTGTTCTGTAAAAGTAATCCTTCTGCCTGCCTTCTTTAAGGGTCATACCTCCGAAGATAACGAAATCAACACCGGCATCTCTTGCGGCTTTTATCGTCTCATCTATAACATCGGATTTATCTGTTATAAAGGGAATTACAGGCATTAGATACATACCGCAGAATATCCCCTCTTTTTTGAATAATCTTATTGTCTTCAGTCTCTCGGTAGGGGATGGTACACCGGGTTCAAAAATCCTGCTAATTTTATCATTGGTAGAGGAGAAGCTGAAACTGATGATAGCGCGTTTTCTTTCATGAATTTTTTTTATAAGGTCGAGGTCTCTTTCTACCATGGTAGATTTTGTAAGAATATGTATCGGGAAATCGAAATCATAGATAAGCTGCAGCGCCCTCCTGCTGAGTTTATATTTTTTTTCGATTGGCTGATGACTGTCGCCAACGCCACCACCAAGTCCTATAAACCCTGGTTTCAAGGGTTTTCTTCTTCTTTTTGGGTCTAATTCCCTTCGAAGTAATTCTATTGCATTGATTTTAACCGTGACCCCACTTCCAAACTCTCCATCAACCTGATATTTCTCGGAACGCCCATCGCAATAAACACAGTTATGGGCACAACCACGATAGAGGTTCATGCCATAGCGTGTTAGAAACCACGACTCTACCTTTTTGTTTTTGCGCAAAAGAGATTTGGCATTGACTTCCCTAATAGTCATTTCTTTTGTATCTCCTTATCTATAATGTTAAGGAATCTTCTGTTGGAAATATAATGGTCTGCAAGGATTTCTCCGTCGTATATCAGGTTGAACGTTGCGTATATGGAGGGTGCGTTCTGGGCCTCTTTTGCTGTTTTTAGTTCAGTTACTTCTAATTTCAACCCTTTCTTCTCTGCGATTTCGCACAATTCTTTAATCGAACGGATTACCCATGGGCACTGTTTTGAATAGACAATATTCAGTCCCTTATATTTTTCCAGTTGTTTTTCCCAATCTCTGAATTTTGGTAAGGGTCCTTCTTTTAGGGTCTTAACCATCAACTCAAATGAAGGCTCGGCTGAAGCAACTGACTGAAAGCCATTTTTTAAAAAGAGGGCTTTGCCCGCCATGAATGAGCCTTCGCTTGAAACCACGGCAACACCGTATTTCCCCTCATTCTCTGCATCCCTGATACAATCGGTAACCAGGAGCGAACCAAATCCTTTATTTTTGTACTTGTTTGGAGAAATCCACATGCAGTGTATGAACATGTATCCGGAGGCATCAACCGCTCTCCATGCATACTCTCCCGGGACGTACTCGATGAAACCAACGGATTTTTTCTCATTTACCAGAAAGAGTAGTTTGAATTTCAAGCCTTCAGAGAAACGGTCTTTCAACCAGTCAAGCTTTCTTTGATGCGCTTCGTGCTTTGGATTTAGAAAGCATGAACATCCATATTTTGCAGCATTTTCCGGATTCAAACCTATAATTTCGATATTATTCATTTGGGGTTTCCTCCTTTCGTATTGTAACTTACACTCCAATATCGTCCTTGGGGATACTCTCTATAGGTCACTCCTTGTGCAAGTCCAGTTAAATCTTCAATGATCTCCTGCCCACTCGGAAAGTTCTTCACTACTTTGAACTTCCTACCGTTCTTAAGTGTCCTCTCTTCGAGAAGATTTCCTTCTTTATCATACCGCCGTTTCTCACAAGCATAAGGCAATTGATCTGCGAAAAGAACGAAGGCACCGGGCATAAGCTTGGAATGGAGCACGGTCAAAAAAGACCTGATTCTGGACTTCGGTATGTGAGACCACCACCAGTGAGCAAATGCTGCAGTAAAGTTGCCCGAGATCTCATCTAACGAATAGGCATCGGCAACCTGGCATCGCACGTTCAACGCAAGAGAAAGTCTTTTACGTGCAATAGATATCATTCCTGGATCAGCGTCGGTCGCCAGAACTGAATGTGCCGTTGATGCGATTACTTCAGTCCAGTATCCCGTGCCGCATGCGATTTCAAGAACGTCATGTCCTTTAAGTGCCTTCTGAAATCTTGCCTTGATTGGCTCACGAAGTTGTTCTGCAAGTTCATCCATGTATCCTGCTGAAGCATCGTATTCTTCTGCGCGTGCCTTGTAGTATATAGCAACATCGTCACTCAAGGACATATGCGTTCACTTTTTGGAGTAGCTAATAATTCTCACAAAGATAAAACAGTACAAAATTCCCAATAAATTGTTCTTATTCGGAAATGTTCGAAAATACTTTGTTACACCAGTTTTGCATGTAAAAGGGTGTCTTAAGTTGCTACCATCCAGGCATCAGCTCTTATAAATGTCAGCGTATTTGGCAAGGAATGTTCTTAGAGGTTCGTGAATCTCAATATCATCTATCCTGTTTGGGTCCATTGGGCGTTCCTCGTAAATGACACACACCAGATCATTGAGGACCCGTGCCCGTCGCTCAGGAGGTACGGATTGGTGCAGATTGTAAGGATAACCATAGTCGGGCGGTAAAATACGAGTTCTTTCAGGCTCAAGCATAGTTACCAGGAGAGTGCTCAATATAGCCTGGTGTAAAAAGATCTGGTGGAGCTTGTCCTGACAGGAAGAAAGTTGAAACTCCTGATCGCAAACCAGAGCAACGAAACATTCGAACCATCGACGGAATAATCCCTTTGATGGATTTACGGAAAGAGCAGCCGAATTGAAATAGGCTCGAATGCGCTTTATATCTACAAAAGATTCTACAGTGCTCTTGATGTCACTCACACCCGCAACGTCGTAAATTTTCTTCCAGAAATCATCCAGAGGTTCTGTAGCAAGAAGCCCAACGTTTTTGATATGCACAGGTCTCACAGCCGCATCGAATGACTGCCCGAGTTCGAACAGCATAGGTGGTTTTACTATTAAGCACTCTGGAATTAGCCATATGAGGGACTGAGTTTCTGGGGCAGCCAATTCTTCCGCCTTAGCAAAGGCGTATACCTTGCGTGCGAAGAGGTAGCTTTTCGTCGTTGCTGGCGTATTCAATGGGATGATTTTGACATCTTTGCTTTCTAAACTAGCATATAGTTTCACCTCGGGATTGGCTTGGAAGAGCCAGATCGGGCAGTCCTTTAAGGCTCCGCCGAATGAACGAATACCATCTATGAGTAGACCAGCACGCCGCATCTGTTGGGCTGAATAGACCAGCGTAAAGAATACTATTTTGTCGTTTTTCGGATTGCCCATAGTAGGCACCTCCAGATTATTAGTTTTCAAAATGCCGAAGTGGATTATGAGACTTTAAATCTTGTGGTGTATACCTTCCGTGGGAAATTGCCTTTCGCATACCCGATTTTCTTCTCTCCCTTTACAATAGCTTCATCCGCATAGGACTCTATCACTTCTCCTATATACAGATTTTTATCTCCTGTTTCTATTTTTTGCTTAAGTTTGCATTCCATATGAGCAACACATTCATCAATAATAGGAGCCCTTACTTTGCGTGCCGGTCGCGGTGTTAAACCTGTTTCCTTAAATTTATCTACGTGATAACCTGAATGGTAGCCACAATAGTATATCTTTGGTTTTAATTCCTCTGCAGGAACGTTTACGATAAATTCTTCAGTGCTTTCAATTAATTTACACGAGTAAGCGCCTCTTCCTATGGCACAGGCTATAAGCGGAGGTTCCTTTGATACGGGCATACAGAAACTTACAACCAAAATATTTGATTCCCCCACAATGTCCCCGCACGTTATTAAAAAATGTCTCATAGGCCACATAAACTCCAGATATTCAACATCGATTTTCATCTTATCTTACCTTTTTTTATTTGGTTACACCTCATTAATGTTTATTATATATAATCAAGAAGGAAAAGTCAAGAAAAAATTTTTGAGGATTGTTTATCTTTTGTCCCGAGTGGGAGAGTGGGGTTTGATATCATAGTCTCAATCTTAATATTGAGCACACAATCCTTCAATTGTATCCCACAAAATAGCGTAGTCGTGCTTGAGGTATGTTTCGAGTGAGGTGCTTTCAGTATAGGGCCAAATCCCGTATCGAGATTTATACTTTTGAACCAGGTCTCGCTTATTCACACAGATAATATCATGGTTGAAGTAGAGCTTGGCTTGGGCAACCAGGTTTCGTACATCCCATAGCAAGAGGTAGTAGTTGTTTAGAAACCGTATTTCATGTTTAATTATCTGCATCTTCAAGTATCGCTTCATATAGTATGAGGGCGGTTCAGATAATCTAAATAAAGGATTTTTTTCCCTGATTGTGTAATATTCCCAGGGGTAGCAATAATACAGGTACATCTTTAGAATATTAGTTGTCGTTAGAACTAAACCGGGATCCTTACCCATGATTTGTAACCCGTTTTCCATATCCTTTTCGTCAAGGGAGTCGAGGATAAGATATCTTCTGGGAGTGAAGCTGGGGCAAAAAAGAGAGTCGATTTCCGTTGTCTTTATTCCTCCTTCGAGTTTTTCGGGTGTTGCATTGCCCAATTTATCGCCCAAGATAAGGCATTGTTTATAAGCCCATTTTTTAAGGTCAGAATGCCTTCCAACAAAAAAACTGGAAAAGGCTTGACGTATTCTCCTCAATTCCCCAGATTTGGGGTTAGCAGAGATAAGAAACTCGATTATTTCGGGTTTGCTTAAATCCACCCTATTGGGTTTTCCCGTCAAATAATTATACAGCATTGATACAGTGAGAAAGATGTTAATTGAACCCTTTACATTACGTGACCTCAGGCTCATAGGAAGGAAGAAAAGCATCAGCATATAAATCTCGTATATGACATCTTCTGTTTTTAGGTCGAACTCTGGTAATTTGATCTTATCTCCGCATAAGTGTGCCAATCTGCCATCAGCGATATATCTGTAGTTCCTATATGAATACCATCTTATCATATCTGTGAGGTTATAGACCCAAGCATCCCCTAAAACAGGTAACCACTTCTTTAATTTCCTGTAAGCTTTGCTGAGTTTATAGATTAATCTTGTCTCTTCACGGGGATCATCAAACTGATCGATCAGAATAGCCAGGTCAATATCACTACGACCGAATAGAATGTCATCCCTGGCTAAACCCCCACCTATATATACACCTCTGACACCATTAAATCTTTTAAACTCCCTTGCGGCAGTGCCAGCAATGATTCTGTAGATTTTTGTTCCAAGCCGATTTTTCCCCGCGTCCATTTTCTTCCCTAAATGACGATTGGTTTTTCTTTATCCAGGGCCGTAATCGGATTTCCTTACTTGAATCTATTTGCCCCTCTTCTTCTCGACTGCCTCGATTTTGCCTTCCATGGTCAGGTTCTTATCTATTCGCTCATCAATTGCTAAATGTGTTAGTACCCTTTTGGCGCCCAACCTAAAAGGGGCTTTGTGCATCTCTTTAACCGCCTTGAAAATCGTGTCTAAATCGCCCTCAATCACTGTAGCCATGGGTGTCAGCTTATGCTTCAGGTCTTTATATTTCTCCAAAACTCTCTCACATTCAGCCACATAGTGGCTGATGCTCGGGTTTTCTGTCCCGACTGGGGCGACGGATACTCCTACAACTGCCATATTATCCTCCTGTTAATTAAAAGGAATCGGGGTCAGGTTTTAAAGCTTAAGTTTCTCTTGACTTTTTGGGGTATGATTTCAGTCTGGTGAGACCTTCGATCACCAGGATCTTATAACCCACTTAATAAGACGCTACAAAAACTTAAAATTTTAGACCTGACCCCATGCTGCCCCTAATTTGTCACAGTAGATGTCACAGTTAGTTATCTAGCTACCAATGTCCCTCAAATGTCTCTTATTCTTGTCCCTTAAATAATTTTATTACCCAAATTCTTCTTTTGTCAGCTATCTTCTTAATTCAGGTCTGACCTGACCCCCAGTTGTTTTACCAAACTCACCATGCATAGGCTTCGGGGGCTTTACCTCCCGGACCTGGCCAGATGTTATCCAGCTTCTCCAGCACATCATCTGAGAGTTTAATTTCTACAGACTCGAGACTCCCCTCAAGTTGCTCAATGGTTCGGGGACCTGTTATTGGAGCAGTAAGTAATGGATTACTTAGAAGCCATGCCAGTGCAATATTAGCAGGCTTATGCCCGAGTTCGTGGCAGAAGGACTCATAGGATTCAACTTTATCTCTGTTCTTATCCAGTAAACCTCGAACCCACTCTTCAGAACGCCTTCTTTTTTGCATGCCTTTAAGGACGCCTGCCAGAAGACCGCCACTTAAAGGACTCCATGCAAGAAAACCCATACCATGAGCTTTGCAGGAGGGAAGTACTTCAAGTTCCACCATTCTGTTATTCAGATTGTAGATACTCTGCTCCGATATAAGTCCCATAAAATTCCTTTTTGATGCATTCGCCTGTGCTTGAGCTATCTGCCATCCGGCGAAATTGCTACTTCCGGCATAGATAATCTTTCCTTCCATGACCAACTGTTCCATTGCCTGCCATATTTCCTCCCAGGTTGTATCCAGGTCTATATGGTGAAACTGATACAGGTCGATATGGTCGGTGTTTAACCTCATTAGACTATCCTCGCAGGCTTTTCGAATGTG
>CAZRTU010000003.1:4755-11266 GCA_964603075.1 uncultured bacterium | reverse complement strand
AAATATCTTATCCCTTCTACCATTGTCCTGTTTTAACCATTTTCCTATTATTTTCTCTGAAGTTCCCTTTCCTGCATCTCCTCCGTAAACGTCTGCAGTATCTATAAAATTTATTCCCGACTCCAGCCCTTTGTTAAGCATAGAGAAACAATCCTTCTCGGAAATATAGGAACCAAAATTCATTGTTCCCATTACAAGTTTGCTCACCTTCACACCACTCCTTCCCAAATATGTATATTCCACGTATACCTCCTTACATCAACCAGTTATCATCTTTTCTTTAGGGGGACAGCGGGGTCACACCTAAAAAAGAATCTAAGACAGATTTTCCTTTAGTTAAAGGTTTAATCGTAATTCAAAGATAATCCAACTCCTACTTCTTTTAAATTTGCTACTTTTGATAGTGCTATTTTTGACTTGAGGTCAACGCAGTGGCAGGCGTGCAGTTCTTTCGGTTTGAGATTTTTAAAGTATTCCAGGGTACCATCCATTTGCCTTTCAGACGGTTGCATTAAATGAAACCCACCTATCACATCTATTACCCGATCTTCATTGCATACCTTTTTTGCATGTTCGACGATATTGCAGATTCCAGAATGAGAACACCCTGTAATTACCGCTATGCCCTCAGGGCTTTTATATGCCAGCGCTGTATCATCCAACAAAAAATCGTCCTCTACTTTACCATTTAGATGTATTTTACCGACAGGCTCTTTGTTCTCAAAATCGTTGGTTCTTTCTATTTCGCCGAGAAAAACTAATTTATCTGTTAGCCAGAAGGATTCTCTGGTCAAATTTAGTTTAAATTGTTTTTCCAGTTTACTCTTCGGGATGGTACAGCCTATCTCATTTAACCCATCCATTGATTTGGAATTAAAAACTTGAGGGTGTGCTACCAGAAAAGGTTCTCTATACGGTAAAGATTCTATTTTGGCTTCTGTGTATAACTTGATAAGAGGATCGAGTCCCCAGGTATGGTCTAGGTGTCCATGAGAAAGAACTATATAATCACTCTCGAGCAGATTTAAATTCATCTTGTTTGCATTTATAATAAAGGCATTGGAGTATCCAACATCAAATAATACCTGTTTATCTCCTTCCAGGATTAAATAAGATACCCCTGGTTCTCCCAAGAAGTATCTATCTATCAATGTATTGTTATCGATTAAGACCGTTAGTTTCATAAATTATACTTAGAAAAAATAGGCAACATTTCGTAGTTCGAATAAAGACCTGAGCACCTAACCGTCAATAACTTATGCTCTTCTTGTTAATAGTTTATAAGCAATAAATGGTGCGAATATAAGGAAGAGTAAAAAGATAGGCCAAGTTTTTCCTGCCGCAAGATTATAATCTCTAAGTAATGCGGAAATGGAGTGTCCCATTACTAAAGTGCCAAATGTAAACTCAAACGCAATAGTTAAAATAAACCAGATTAAACCTATGTAGAAAGTATCCCGCTGCTGATATGTTGCTTTTGTATATTTTAAAAATAAAAAGGTGATTCCCAATACATACAAGATAGGAATCGATAGTAGTAAAGCTCTGGTAAGTGTACCACTCAACCCCGTGGCTGGTATAAGAAAACCTTCTCTGAATACTCCAAGTAATACGGTTAATATCATAAAAATAAACCATATACCGATTGATTGAACATAGAACTTCCTTCTCATATTTTGACCCCCATTAGAAATTCATACAGCAATCTTTTGATATATTATATATAATTGAATAGGAAAAGTCAAGAAATTTTTTTGAGGATTGCTTATTTTTTGGCTTGCATGGGTTGGGTAGTCTCTAACGGAAACTAAAAGAGGGGCGGGCTATTTTCTATATTCAGGTTTGATTCTAGATTCTACACATAGCATCTACTATGGTCAATCCCAACTATGTATAAATACGATTATCCCGTTTTTTTCTAACGCTTCATTAAATGACGACTTATCGTCATCAGTAAAACACAGTCCCATGTAAAGACGGTCTAAAAACTTTTTTGCATTAGACAATCTGGTTTCTTTGTTAGTAGATTTTTTTATTACACTATATATTCTTTCTTTGGTTTCTTTGTCATGGATTTCGTTATCAGCAAAGTCCTTTATTCCTTTTATATCATCATCTTTTAAGTAGGATATGGTCGCCTTGTAGAGCTTTAGTCTTTTTTCATATTTGCTTTTTATCTGCAAGAGATAGTTTCTTATGTTAGGATTAGTATAAGAGTTCGATAAATTTTCGATTTGCTTTTCAACATATTCTATAGATTTTAGGAGGGAATTAACTACAGTATCTAAAGGAAGGGATACCCCGTACCGTTCTCTGAAATTCTGAAATACTATAAGACTGTAAAGAGGATAAAGCTCATCATTTATTAATCTGGTTGGGCTATATTTAATGAGAAGATTAAATTCTTTTTCCGAAACATCAGGATTTTGATTAATAAAGATAGCATCATAAGTCGACTCAGTTACTCTTTCTACACACAATATTTTTCCATTCATGAGCTTGTGAATTGTTTTTAGGGGAAGTTTATCTAATCTACATGCGCCTGTGAAGTCTCTTTCCCATGATAGAAAAAAATGTGCTCGATTGAATCCCAGATAATTTTTTCTATATCTTCTTCAGCAAACATGCTTCCGATTCTTTCAAAAGTGTAATATATTTTTACAAAATAAATACTGTCTTGTTTGCTGAGTGAAAGAATGTCTTTTAAATCAACCTCCTTTACTATTTTGTCCCTGCCACCGTACTTACCATATATAGGGATATACCCAGATCTCTCATTGCCGTTTTTCATAATCAATTTCACTTTTGCTACGGTGTAACAATGAGGGCAATCTGAGTAAAGGTAGAGAGGCATAGTCGAAACGAAAAGTAATAAAATCATTACCCTTTTGAGTGGATTCACTATAGCACCCCCATTTTACCTAAAAATACTACCTTATAAGATCGGTAAGATTCAAAATAACTTAATTCATATCCGAGCAAATTCAACCAACGATATGATACCCGAAAGAAGAATCTATATTTCCGTTTCTGTCAGTCTCTTAGATTTACTATCGCTTTGTCATAATATAATTTTACACTATTTCCCTTCTTATATCTATTTTCTTAACTCAGCGCCGACCTCAGATCTCTCCCTATTTTCTTACTACGTAACTTCAAACTCATGGATTTCTTCAGCTATAACTATTCTCCTCTTTTCGCCAGGTATTGGATGGTCGTACAATCTAACATGAATTGGCCAATCCTTTGTTGTCCATGTATATTCACTTTTAATATTAACATCTCCATGAATTTCACCTGGGAATGTCCTTTTTAAATTTTTTAAAGTATTTTTATCCCAATTCCATGCTTTCCAGTCTGATTGTGTATGTTTCACATAATTGTCGAAGAATCCATTCTTTACTGTTCCCACAAAATGCACTTTTGTTGTATAAGAATCGCCTTGTTCGACTCTTGATGGCAAGATCATAGAAGTAAATTTTTCAACCATTTTAGCCTTGCGCACTACCAATTTGGATTTGATCGTTCCTTTAAGGTGAGCAATTACTTCTTTGTAGCACACTCTAAAATTACAGGCTTCATTATTCTTACTTGAACGAACTCCCTTATATCTAAAACAATCTATTTGATTATGTATAAACCCCTTGAGTTTTGGAATAATACTTTCTTCTACGATTGGAAGAATATCGCATTTAACTTGTGCTTCTGCAAATCCAATCTCCTGGTTTACCCATTGACTTGTCCTTGAATTTCTAGTAAGAATAGGAATGAAGTAATCGGATTGTTTAATTGCTTCTTTTACCTTTTCACTGAAAAGCTTACCAGGAGTTTTCTTCTTTTCTACTACTATCGGCTCAAATGTACCATCCTTTTTGATTGCTTTGAAGAATGCGTTCATTTTATTTTTATCTTTTTGAGATGAGAAGCTAATAAAGATCTTTTTTTTATCCATTACCTTCTCTGTTAAATACATTTAATCAACTATTATTTAAAATCGGTCTTAAATTTTATTAGATACTTAACAACCCCAGATCTGAAGTAAGAATCTAAAGTAAATTTTCCTTTCTAGTAATCTCATGAATTTACTATCGCTTTGCCATAATAAAGTCTTACACCAGCCTTCTTCTTATACCAACTATTTTCTTAATTCAGGACCGCCTCCGGATTTTACCTTACTCAGATACATCCTCAGTATTGGCATCAAATAATTTTGGAGATTTAAACCCTTTAATCCGCCTTTCTGTTAATTTTACATAATCTTCGTCTATTTCGTATCCCACATAATGCCGTTTTGTTTTTATTGCCGCTATCGCAGCTTGCCCACTGCCGATGAAAGGGTCTAAGACAACCTCTCCTTCGTAAGTGTAAAGCTGAATTAATCTATAAGGAAGCTCAACAGGAAAAGGTGCTGGATGTCCTATTTTGCGAGCAGGCTCTGCTGGAAATGTCCAAACACTCTTAGTAAATTTGAGAAATTCTTCTTTCGAGATTGTGTTTTTCCTATTATTGTGATTTTTTCTACTGAATGTGCCTTTGGAAAAGACTAAGATGTATTCGTGGATGTCTCTCAAGGTAGGATTAGCAGCTGAAAGCCAGCTTCCCCAAGCCGTGGAAGGGCTTGCACTCGATGCTTTGTCCCATATAATCTCTCCCCTCATCAGAAATCCCAAGTCAATCATATCTCTCACTATGAAAGCGTGGAGTGGGATATATGGCTTCCTTCCCAAATTTGCGATATTAATACATGCCCTACCTCCAGGGACAAGTATCCTATAGACTTCCTTCCATACTCTCTTTAAGAACCCTAAGTATTCTTCAAGTGTAAAGTCTTCATCGTACTCTTTGCCTACATTGTAGGGTGGTGAAGTCACCATCAAATGGGTACTATTGTCGGGTAGTTCATCCATATTTTCGGAAGACTTGCAAAAGACTTTATCCAAAAACTGCGGAGGGATAGGATTCTCTAAGTACGTAACTTTCTTATCCTTGGGTAATCCTTGATATAATTTGCTTCTGTAAAAAAGTGTAGAATCATGATTTATTCTACCCGGTGAACCGAATGAACTTGTTTGAGTTCCTCTTTTTCTTCGATTGGTCTTCATGTCAATCCTCCCTCCAATAATCTACCCATCTTTTGTAGGGGTGATAATCTATCTCTTTTCTTTGCCAAGGTATCTTAATAACTTTAGATGATTTGTCTTCAACTAAACTTGATAATGCTTCTTTGGTTATTTCTACACCCCTTGGATTTGTACCAGGTTTAGGAAGTTTAATGTATCCCTCCCTTTCAACTTTATTAAAGAGGTTTTTTTGCACCCTCAAAGGTATGTAGTAAAATCCTCCGATACCACCCCAATCGATCTGGATAAGTAAAATGTCACAATGTGGATAATAAGTTTCACGGAACTCCTTTGCCTTTTGAGCATCAACTGTCCATATGAGTTTAACTCCACCAAATCGTTTACCCGTTATTGTTTTGATAGACACAGGCTCAGCATATAGTCTTACATCAACTTCTGGCATTGTTATAGGAATTTCAGTCTCAACATTAGATTCTCCAAATTTATAAATGATCAAGGCGATAATTATCCTTTCACGAAGGGAGCCAACTTCCATTCCAATCTTTCCAGCTCTTGAGCTTTCCAATTCTGCAAGTTGGAAAAGATAAGGCAAGCGTGTTCTAATTCTATATACGAGGCTTTCATCCTCAAATATT
The DNA here is from genome assembly GCA_964603075.1 of uncultured bacterium. Lineage (GTDB taxonomy): Bacteria > Hydrothermota > UBA3073 > UBA3073 > UBA3073 > JAGMCL01. Next base: position 5,550 of record CAZRTU010000003.1, on the reverse strand, counting down.
TCTATCAATCTATTTGGCATCTTCGATTCCTCCATATAGGCGAAATGGCGTATAACACTTTCATATCCTGATTAGTTCGGATGTTCAACCCGATGTATGAAATTCCAGAAGGAAAGTCAATGGGGTCAAAACGTTGCAGCATCATCGAGGTCAAATCTACAAGTCATAGGGTAGTGAAGGTTCGTGATTTTGTTCCCCAAACTGTATTTTTGGGTTATATCATAGTGCTTTATAATAGTATAATATACTAATTTTTAGCAGATGTCAAGGAAAAAGTTTTACTGGCTAAGGTGGAACGACGATAGAGAAGATTGATGGGTGGGATTTAATTGTGGATAAGAGGGTAGGTCTTTACAGATTGGCATACTTTACTTAATCACTACTTTGTGTTTTCTTTTTGGAAATTTGCTTAAGTAGCTCTATATCTCCTCGCGCAAGAGCTAATTTCTTACTTTTGCTCCATCGTTTGATTTGTATTTCACGTTTTAAAGCATCACCCTTATTTTTATGCGTCTCTTTATGAATTAATTTTACAGGGTTGCGTACTTTAGTATATTTTCCACCCTTTTTACTATTATGCTCCTTTAGCCTTCTATCTATATTCGTGGTTATACCCGTATATAGGCTGCTATCCTTGCATTCTACAATATAGACACACCACATTTTTTAGTAGTTCGGTAAGCTCCGCTTACTCACCACTATACATATCGATGCGCTTCGCTTACTCACTGCCATACAGCTCGATGCGCTTCGCTTACTCACTGCCATACAGCTCGATGCGCTTCGCTTACTCAC
>CAZRTU010000003.1:0-4655 GCA_964603075.1 uncultured bacterium | reverse complement strand
TGCCATACAGCTCGATGCAATCAGCTCCTCACCATCATACGGTTCGCCACTCTCAGCGCTCTCACGAGCATACGGTTCAGTGCAATGCTGAGTTTATCGAAGTATGGCTCCCCGGGAGGGACTCGAACCCCCAACCTAGTGGTTAACAGCCACCCGCTCCACCAATTGAGCTACCGGGGAGATAAGAACAGCTTATGCGGTCATATTATACACCAAAAATCGAGTTTTGTCAACCATAAAATACGGAGATGTAAGGTATTTCTCTGCTTCCATCAGGCCGGGTATTGAGGTTTGTGGAATTGCATTAAATCTTTTTCCTTGACAATCCACCCAATTTATATTATAATTCACTGTATGTTAGACTCCATTCACGTGCATAAATATACCATTATAGACGACCTCTCTCTGTCTTTTTCCGATGGGCTGACGGTGATTACAGGTGAGACGGGGACGGGTAAGTCGATTATCGTGGATGCCCTTGGGTTTTCTCTCGGCGAAAAGAAGAGGAGTGGAGTGCGAAAGGAGACGTTCGTTGAGGCATTCTTTAAGAAGCCGCTATTACAAAAACACGGGATAAAGGAGAAGAGTCTGATAGTCAGGGCAGACCTAAAGGAACGCACTCGGTATTACCTGAATGATTCTCCAGCTCCTCAGAAGACCATCAATGTGATAGGGAAAGAACTTGTCGACAGGGTCGGCGGCCACTCTCACCAGTCCTTCTTCTCCCCTAATGTACAGCTTGAACTCCTTGACGATTTTGCAGGGATAAAAGGAGATGTCGATTCCTTCAGGGAACTCTATGAAGAGTACTGTCAGCTTTCCGAGAGATACCAGAAGCTAAAGAAGGAGATAGAGGAAACCAAGAGGACGGAGGAATTTATGAGGTGGGAACTGGAAACAATAGAGCGACTCAATCCTAAACCAGAAGAGGACACAGAACTTGAGGAAAGCCTGAAGATTATGGAGAATGCTGAGAGGCTACGTCAGATTACGGACGAGAGTCAGGCCATTCTGACCGGAGAAGGTGGGGTTGAGGACATTCTTGCAAGGGTCGGTAAGCTTTTGAACGAACTTGCGCGGATAGATAAGAGTAATGATTCTCTTGTAAAAGGGCTCGATAATATCTATTATGAGGTTAAAGAGATAATCTCCTCGCTCACGTCTTACGTTGAGAAGATAAATCTTGACCCTGAGGAGCTTGAGAAGATAAGGCTGAGGGTTATGGAGTTGAAGGATTTAAAGAAGAGATTTGGGGGGAATCTCGAGAGCGTAATAAAGAAGAGAGAAGAATTGAAGTCAAGACTCCAGGGTATATTTGTGAATGAAGACGAGATAAAGAGGATAGGAGAAGAGCTGGATACCATGAGTAAAGAGCTTGACAAGAGGGCTTGCGTACTTTCAAAAGAGAGAAAAAATGTGGTTTCAGAGTTTAGAGAAAAGGTGCTGGCAGAGTTCTCCAATCTGGGTCTTGAGAAGGCGAGGTTCGACGTTAGAATAGGAGACACGGACATGAGAGAGACAGGAAGAGATGCCGTAGAGTTTGTATTTTCTGCCAATCCGGGTCATGAACCAGAACCTCTCTCGAGCATAGCTTCAAGGGGAGAGTTATCCAGATGCATGCTCTCCTTAAAAAAGATCCTTGCGGATGCAGATAGGATACCAACGCTTATCTTTGACGAGATAGACGCGGGCGTTTCAGGCAGGATAGCCGATGCCGTAGGAGACAAATTGAAGGAACTCTCAAAGAAACATCAGGTGATATGCATAACCCATCTTCCTCAGATCGCCGCAAAGGGAGATGCCCACATGAGAGTGGAGAAGGTTATCCATGATGTGAAAACCGAAGAACAGGTGGAGAAACTAAAGGGAAAAGAAAGAGAGGAGGAGATCGCAAAGCTTATAGCCGGGAAGAGGGTCACAGAGAGCGCCAGAAAACATGCACGAGCACTATTAGGAGAGAAATAGAAATAAAAATTCTAAATCCGAAATTCGAAACTCTAAACAAATTCAAAATTACAAATTTTAAACTCTCGAACGGTTCTCAATTATATAAAAATAATTTTGGAAAATTGTGATTTAAATTTTGTTTAGGATTTAGATATTAATTTTTTTACTTGGGGGTGACATGAAGGGTGTTGTACTTGCTGGTGGACTTGGAACCAGATTATTTCCCCTGACAAAGATCACAAATAAGCATCTCCTTCCCGTATACAACCTACCCATGATATACTATCCTGTAATGACTCTCTGTGAAGCAGGAATAGAGGATATTATGGTGGTTACTGGTGGTAACTCCGCTGGCGAGTTCTTGAGACTCATGGGAGACGGCAGGGAGTTTGGCTTGAGAGGGCTTGGTTACACCTATCAGAAGAACGAGGGAGGGATTGCCGATGCAATATATCATGCAAAGGACTTTGTAGGTGATGATAGTTTATGTGTAATACTCGGTGATAATATACTTGATGGTTCGATTAGAGAGGCAGTATCGAGATTCAAGGATGGGGCAATGATATTCCTAAAAGAGGTAGAAAACCCACGTGAATATGGTGTTGCAGTCTTTGAAGGCAAAAGGCTGGTAGGTATTGTTGAAAAGCCCACAAAAGCTCCCTCAAAGTATGCTGTAATGGGTGTATACATGTATTCAAGCGATGTCTTTGAGATTATAGAAAATCTCTCTCCCTCGGACAGGGGTGAACTTGAGGTGACAGACGTAAACAACGAATACCTCAAACGGGGGAAACTCCACTACGAAATTTTCACTGGTTTCTGGGGAGATGCAGGCGAATCTGTGGATTCCCTGCTCAAGGTAAATAACTACGTTGCCAGGAGAAAGAAGGAAGACCCTGATCTCTGGCGCATCCAACCTCTTTAAAACACACCAGATGCTTTTCCTCTTAATATCTTTGATATCAACGCCTCAATGGACAGTTGGCTGTTATCTTGCCGCTGATAATGGTCTCGATTACGTAGTTCTCTCCGATATGTACGAGATGTCGAGCGTCGGCTCTACTGATGAGGTGAGAGTGGTGATACAGGTAGATAGACTTGGTCTGGCAGAGAGGTATTTCGTGGAAAAGGACACTCTAATTTTACTTCAGGAGCTGGGCGATGTCAACTCTGGTGACCCCCAGACCCTGAAGGAGTTTGGAGAATGGCTTGCCTCAAATTACCCTGCAAATCACTATATGCTTGTCATATGGGACCATGGAAATGGATGGGACAGGAAGGGAATCTGCTATGAGGGCATTAGCTTCATATCGGTCGCAGAGGGTGAATTCGCTGGAGCGATCGAATCTATTCGATCTGACCTGGGTAAGGATATAGAGGTAATCATATTGGATGCCTGCCTCATGCAGATGGTCGAGGTCGCAGCAGAGATCAGTTCTTATGCTGATTATATGATAGGTTCTGAACAACTCGTACCAGAGACGGGCTTTCCATACGACAGGATACTGTCTATGCTGACATCCAATCCCTACATTGACGAAGATGTCCTATCGGATAGTATAGCAAGCCTCTATATCCAGTTTTATGAGGAGGTCCATATCCACTCCCAGTGCTCGAGTGTAAATCTATCGCGGCTTTCGAATCTCCTGGATGATGTTGGTGAGATGACCGAGCTCTTGAGAGCAGATGCCCAGAATCCAGCGGTAACTCTGGCGAGAGATAGTGTTCAGACCTTCAGCTGTTCGGGTAGTCCTCCGCCGACACCGCAGGATGGTTATATTGATTTGTGTGATTTTGCCTACCTTCTATCCAATTATGCAGAAGGAGGGCTTGCTGTATCCGCAGAGGAAGTTTCTAACACAGGGAGTACAGTGATATCCTCATATTACACAGGCGAGACAATGGAAAACTCAAGGGGTTTGTCTGTCTGGTTTCCCTATACCTACGCCGAGTTTACAATCAATTATTCCAGTTACAGAAATCTCCGATATGCAGAGATGTCTGAATGGGAGAAATTCTTATTCCTGTACTATGGTGTTCCCGACACCATTCCACCTACCATCCCCGAGCCACTTCCTCCCGAGATTTATGGCAACTCTTATACCATATATTGGAAGGAGTCCTATGACCTAACACAGATTGCTGGATATAACCTCGAAGAGTTGATAGACGCGGGAGTTTTTCTTGAGGATGGATGTGAGGATTTTTCGAATTTCGAGCCTGATGGCTTTGTCGTCTCGGCATACCAGCCTCACTCTGGGAATGGTTCATTCTATTCAGCAGGCGGCTTCTTTATCTCTCGCGAGAAATTCCCAAAGGGGTCTTTGAGCTTCTACAGACACCAGAGAAATGGAGAACTTCGGGTTTTGCATTCGACCAATCTGGTTGATTGGGACGAAGTCGCTGTGTTTTCAGGGTTAACGGATTGGAAGTCAGAGTCCTTTGATATACAAGAAGAGGGGTATGTGAAGTTCGAGTTTTCAGGCGATAATGTATGGATATATATAGACGATATCTCGGTCTTCTCGTTTGGTAACGAGGACTTTGTATATGCCGGGATAGATAATTCATTTGTCGTAACAGGCAGAACGAGCGGCGATTACTACCATAGAGTAATTGCCATCTATGTATATAAAAAAGTATCTGCGTGGAGCGAGGTAATAAAAGATAACCTGAGAGAATATCTTGAACCATATAATTATACGAAT
>CAZRTU010000002.1:31186-33033 GCA_964603075.1 uncultured bacterium | reverse complement strand
ATGATCCTCGAATATAGGTTTGCAAAGAATGAGAGGAGAAGCCGGGACATGGGCCAGTTTATCACCGAGACTCCGCCGCGGTAACGCGAACCGATGACAAGATCCGCCGTCTCTATCTCCTCAAGAAACCTCGGAATGTCTTCTGGATTATGTGACATATCAGCATCCATCTCGAAGATGTAATCGTAACCTGCATCCAGGGCAAATCTAAACCCTTCAAGATAGGCTGTCCCGAGTCCTAACTTACAAGGCCGCCTGTGCAATTTAACTCTTCTCTCCTTTTTGGATAAACTGCTGATGTATTCTCCTGTACCATCTGCTGAATTATCGTCTATCACGAGTACATTCATCTCTTCTCTTATCGAGAGCACTTTTGAGACAACCGTAGAGATATTCTCTATCTCATTATAGGTTGGTATAATTACAAGAATTTTCATTCCTCTCTAAATCAAGTAAATTACCAAAGTTACACTCACAACCCAAAGCACTATATCAATGATAAGTGGCTTATCCCTTATAAACACAATCTCAGGACTATCCACCATCTCTCCCTTGTGTATTAGATAAAAATAACGCATTATTCCATATAATACAAATGGGATTGTAAATACCAAGCCGTAACCACCAAATTTGATGTAGGTCATAGGTGAAAGAGTATATAGAGTATAAGCAATAAGCGTACACGCTGTAACAATAACCAGAATCTGGTCTATTAGACGTGGGGAGTAATCAGTTAGCGAGAGGCGGTGGTCTTTAGCATCTGAGTCAAGGGTTATAAACTCCTGCCTGCGTTTTGAGGCGGCTATAAAAAGAGCAAGCATGAGAGTACAGACAAAGAGCCAGGGCGATATTGAAACGTCTATAACTGCACACCCTGCAAGTGTTCTTAGCACGAATCCAAACGCAATGCAGAGAATATCAAGGAGTACAACCCTTTTAAGAACCAACGAGTAGGAAACCATCAACAAAAGGTACAAGATAACCACAAGGAAGAAATATTGGGATATGATGAAAGATAGAGAAACCCCAAGGATAATTAGCAACAAAGCACTAACCCAGGCTTTTGACAACGGCAGACTTCCCCTTGCAATTGGGCGATCCTTCTTCAGTGGATGAAAGACATCATTCTTCCTGTCCAGAATATCATTTATAATGTACAACCCCCCCGAGACGATGGTAAGTAAAACAAAAGCCAGCACAACCCTTACAAGATCATAAATATGGAAAAGCCTACCCGCGAATATTATACCGGCGAAGACAAAAAGATTCTTTGTCCACTGCTTTGGACGCATTGATATAAATACGTTCTTAAGCATCTGGTATTATAATACTCGAATTTTACCACTTTGTCAATAAAAAAGTTTGCATTTTTGCAAAACTTGTGTTAAAATAGGAATATGGGAAAGCATATAATTATAGAGGTGTTATCCGAGCTGGCATCCGAGGCTAAGACCGGGATATATCTGGTTGGCGGCTATGTCAGGGATGAGATACGGGGTATAGAGAACAAGGATATAGACATAACAGTCGAGGGAGACGCAAGAATCTTTGCTGAAAAACTCAGTAGAAGACTGGACGTGAGGATAAAAAAGACCTCACAATTCGGTACATTTATACTCTTCTTATCCGGATACAGAATTGACGTAGCCACTGCCAGGAAGGAAAATTACCCTTCTCCAGGTGCTTTGCCCACAGTCGCGCCGGGTAATATACTCGAAGATCTCTCCAGGAGAGATTTTACAATCAATAGCATGGCGATTCCTATAGGTTCGTCAACACTCATAGACCCATTTGGGGGTTCACAGGACCTCGAAGATGGCGTCATCAGAGTCTTGCACGGCAGGAGT
>CAZRTU010000002.1:9591-31176 GCA_964603075.1 uncultured bacterium | reverse complement strand
AGAAGACCCCACCAGGATATTTCGGGCTTTGAGATTCGCAGAGAGGATGAGCTTTCAAATAGAACGCAAAACGATATCTCTTATGAGAGAGGCACTTGAAAGAAGATATCTCACTTCTATATCGCCCGCAAGGATAAGAAACGAACTCTCGTTATGTTTTATAGAGAAAAAGAGGTATGAAATTCTCCAACGGATAGGGGAATTTGGTATCTTCAAACAACTTAATTTGTCCTATCCCGGCAAGAATTTTTTCAAAGAGCTTGATGAATTTGCGCAAAGATATGGGGTTGAATCCGAAGGACTTTACTTTGTTATGCTTGCAGACGAGGGAGATGATACCAGTCTGCTGACGAAGAGAGATTTGAGATTGCTAAATTCCGTGAGAATTATAGAGAAGAAGGTGCCTCTCCTGAGAGGAAAGACAAAATTAGGAGAGATATATGAAATTCTTGACGGTTTTCCACGCCCCTCCCTTGTCTACACGGGTGTCAAAAGGAGGCTGAAGAAGAAGATATCTCTGTATTTTGAAAAAATTGAGCCAGTAAGGCCTGAGATAACCGGAGATGATATAAGGAATATCGGTATAAGTGATGGCAAGAAGATAGGATATATTCTTCGTCTTGTAAAGAAAAAGAAACTGGATGGCTTGGTCTCCACGAAAGATGACGAGCTTAATCTTGTCAGGGAATTTGCCTCTAACGATAGACCCGTGGAGTAAATATTGATTGAAACATGAAAAGATTATTTCTCATATCCATAGTATTTCTATCCGGCTGCTTATATAGTTTCAGGGGGTATACATCTTTTGAGTACGAAAGCATAACCGTAATGCCCTTTTATAATGAAACGATGCGCTACGGTTTGGAAGACATCTTTTATGAGAAGACCTTGGAGGGATTTATAAGAGACGGCAGGATTAAAATCTTAGAGAGCGGTGGACAATCAATCCTTTATGTAGACATAACGGACTACCAGAATCAGCCCTATACCTTTGATGAGAACGAAAATATCAATGATTATAGAATTGACGTCTCTCTAAGTCTCTCCTTCAAGAAAGATAACGGTGAGGGTATATGGGAGAAAACAATACATGAATGGGTGACCTATGAGCGCGCTCTAACTGAAGACAATGGTATACAATCTCTCGCCGAAAAGATTTCATCAACAATCGTAAGAACCGTTTTGGAATAGGTTATGGGTCCAGACTCAAAACCACATTTTTTCTTGACATTTCTACCCTTTTATGTTATAATAAACACCCTGTCCAATACGTAAGTATACTCGAGAGATAGAGATCAAGCACCTTTGATCCAAAATAACATCGCTATATGGTAGTGTCAAATAGAATATGAAAGAATATGACAAACCACACCTGCCTGACGGTAGGCAGGGGAGTAATATCAAAAATACAAATCAAAATTCAAAAATGCTTTGAGCACTCTGTGGTTCCCCTGCACCATATATAGGTACAGGGTGAATCTGTGGTTTTAAAAAGAGAGGATAGATGATTTTTCGCTCTTCGCCTATCCCTCTTCGCTTTTCGCAAATTGTTCTCTATGGTTAAATTTTTGACAATGCTTTGTTATATGGAAGGGAGGGTTTTATGAAAAGATGGATAGCAGTCGCTCTACTATTTATTCTGGCAGGTTGTGCCAAGCAAGATTGGGTGGCTAAGGTCGGGGATACAATAATATATAAAGAAGCAGTCGAAGAAAGGATTGCCAGAGGAATGACGCGAGAGAAGGCGATAGAGGAGATCGTAGACGAAACTCTGATGTACAAAGATGCCCTGAAAAAGGGTTACGCTGAGCTTGCTCAAGATGAGATAGAAAAGTCCCTGGATGCGATTATAGTCCGTAGACTGTACAAGGAAGTGGTTTTGGATAAAATTAGAGTCAACGCATATGAGGTAAAAAAGCACTGGAATATGTTGAACAAAGAGGTAAGGACAAGAAAGATATCGGTAAGAGACAGGGGAAAAGCCGAAGCAATTTACAGGAAATTGATTATAGGGGAAAGTTTCCAGGAGCTTGCGAGAGGGGAGTCAGAAGACAGAGCAACCGCATCGAAGGGAGGAGACCTTGGGTGGTTGAATTACAAGTCTCAGATTGAGCCGGAGCTGATCGAACGTATCTTCGGCCTTGGTAAAGAGAAGTTTTCCCGCCCCTTTCAATCTGGTCCAAACTGGGTCATATTGATGGTTGAGGACATAAGGTTCAAAGAAGAGAGTCTTACAATTGAAGAAACGGAAAGAATAAGACAGGAACTCATAAGACAGAAAGGAAGAGAGTTAGCCACTTCATACCCCGAACATCTCGAGCTACTTGCAGACATTATATTTGATGACGGGGTTCTGGAAGCCACAACAAAGTCCATAGGTGCATCAGGATTGCCAGATACATCACTGCTCGACCCGGATAGAATAATACTTACATCGCTTGTAGAAGATATAACCGTGGGAGATCTTGTACAGATATCTGAAAATAGGAGAAGACCACCCTTTAACGACCCCGAAAACATCAAGATCTTTCTAACGAACTATCTTATTTATGAAGTCATACTTCCGTTGGAGGCAAGACGGCTTAAGATTCATAAATATCCCGATATAGAGAAAGATACAGAGAGAAAGGCAATGGGTGTTATCTTGAGGCATTACAGCCTTGGTGAGATTGAAGATAAAATTCCAGAACCCACCGATTCCGAAATAGGATCCTACTACGAAAATAATCTTGAAAAATTCAAGGATGTAGCAAGGGCAAAGGTCAAAATAATAGAGACCAAAACTGAAAAAGAGGCAAAAGAAGCGCGAGAAAGAATAATAGATGGTGAAGATTTTGCTAAACTGGCTCGAGAGGTCTCCACACATGCCTCGAATACAAGGGGTGGAACCCTTGGTTGGGTGAGGAAGGAACAGTATAGAGAGCTCGACAAGAAGATCTTCACTGTGCCACTCAATACTGTAACAAATCCATTTCGCATCTCTACAGGTTGGTGCATAATACTTGCTGAGGATAGAAAAGAAGAGAGGATTAGAACACTTGACGAAGTGAAAAGACCGGTAGCTATAGATTTAAGAGCCAAAGGGAGGGAAGAGATCAAGAAAGAGATATTAGAGCGGTTGAGAGAGATTTATCCCGTAAAGTTCAAAGAAGTGGAGACAGCTGTCCCAACTTCGTAAATTGAGTTCTCTTAATTAGAAACGGAGGTATCGTGAAAAGAATAGCGTTTCTCCTGATAATTCTCTTGGTAGCACTTTCTGGTTGCGAGAAGGAGGAGAAGGAGGTTATAATAGCAACTGTCGGTCAATCCAAACTCACTCGTGATAAATTTGAGTCGGTCTTGCCTGTAGAATATCTTGCTGCAATCTCTTACGAGGATAAAGTGAATTTAGTCGAAAACTGGATTGGTACAGAACTCGTTTATGTCAAGGCAGTAAAGGATGGTGTACTAGAAAATCAAGAGGTGGCTGACCAGATCGAACAGTTAAAGAAGCAGGTGGTGATAAATTATTGGTTGAACCATTATACCTTCAGCAAGTTCTCTGTAAGTGACATAGAGGTGAAGGACTTCTATGAAGAAACCAGGCAGATGTTCGACAACGAGATCAAGGTGGCGCACATAGTTACAAAGACTAAAGAGGATGCACTCGAGCTATTAGAAAGGCTTCGGGAAGGAGCTGATTTTGGAATGCTGGCGAGGGAGTATTCAATCGACCCATCTGCTACCAACAGCGGCGTCATAGGGTACATAAAACTCGGTGACATCGCACTGACCGGCTTTGATGATGCTGCCTTTTCACTTAAAGAGATAGGAGATATATCAGATGTGATCCAGACCGAGAGTGGCTTTCATATAATCAAACTACTGGGCAAAAGAAAATTGAGAGACCCCCCAAAATTTGAGGAGCTTAAGGATGGTATAAAGAATATGCTCCTCATGGAAAAACAGGTAGCCGTGGTCGACTCAATCGTGAAAGAACTCAGAGAGGAGATTCCGGTGGAGGTGCACTACGAACTTTTAAAGTAGATCTACACCTATCAGGTTTCTCCATTATAAAAAATCTACAACTCTTGATATCTTCTTAGAATGGCCAAATATTTAATTGTTACAATATTGTTTCCTCTCCTCCTATACGCGCAGGCGGATAAAATAATCGGAGTGGTAGACAAGGAGGCTGTAACTCAGAGCGAGATTGAGCAAAAGCTTAGACTGCTAGGGGTACCGCTTACAAAGGATTCGCAAGAGAAGATGCTGGAAAATGTAATTCAGACGAAACTTCTCCTCATCGCAGCACAGAGAGAAACCCTCACCGTTAGTGAGGAGGAGATCGAGGATGCACTATCAAATACAATAAACTCAATAAAAGAGAACTTCCAATCCGAGGAGGCATTTGCCGCCGAACTCCAGAAACTTGGGGTGACGGAATATGAACTCAGGGATTACTATAGGGAGGATGTGAAGAGCAATCTGATAGTCAGGACCCTCATACAGCAGAAATTTGGCAATCTCGCTACCTCAGACATAGAGGCGCTACACTACTACGAAACCCATCCTGAATCAATTCCTGATATACCAACCACTGCGAGATACACTGGTATATTCTTGCCAATAATGCCTGGCGAAGAGACCCTTAGGGAGAAAGAGGAGCTTATAGAGACCGTGCAGAACAGACTACTTGCAGGTGAGGATTTTGGTACCCTTGCAAGTATATATTCAGACGACCCTGCCGCAAAGGTAAATAGGGGAAATCTGGGAACTGTGAATCTTGCAGACCTTGATCCTATATTTCGACAAGAAATAGAGGATATGACTGTAGGTGAAACCAGATTGGTTCAGGGCTTTGGAATGGTCCACCTGCTCCGGTGTGATATGAAGATGGGTAACAGAGCAACACTGAGAACTATAGTCCTCAAATTAATCCCGTCGAGAGACGATACGCTTGCTGCTCTATCCCTTGCCTCAGAGATAAGGGATTCAGTAGAAATGGAGATTATCCCGAAGATAGAAGGAAGCATTATTATATCTGACGGGAGTGAGTACCTACCAAAACCTCCCCTCATAGATGAGATAGAAACCGAGGGTGAGACAAAAATAATAGAGCATGAAGATGGAATCTATATAGTTAAGGTGCATGATATACAACCCACAAGATTTCCCACTTTTGAAGAGGTAAAGGATGATTTGAAGGCTCTTCTATCTCAAAAGAAGACACTTGACAAGCTAAACTACCTCATATCGAACCTCGAGGAAGAGATTTATGTAGAGAGAAGAATTTAGATTGGGTCTTCTACATTGTATTTTCATCTCTTTAGCCAGACTTACGCCAATCATTTTTATATCAAATCTCTAATTGTCCAAGAGCTTAATTCACATAACGAGATGTATAACGCTCGCCATAGTCATGCTTGCAGGCGACAGGATTTCTCTCCGATCGAGACAGATTAATTCGATCTTCGACTCCACCTTACATGGTATAATCTCACTTCTCATTCTAATCCCCCTCTGTCAGAAACCTTACGATTACTTAATCGCCTTCCTTGCCGCATCTCTCTTTGATATAGACCACTTCGTATCTGCCAGGTCATTAAAAATAAAAGACGCTGTAAGCCTTTCTCGTAGACCGAAGACCCATAGTGTCACCTTTGCATTATTAATAAGTACCGCGCTGTGGTTCCTTCTGCCTCTCCCTTTCAGAAACTATATGCCAATAATGATATTTATTTCACTCACGTCACATGTTATAAGAGATTCCGCAGATGGAAAGACACTGATATTCTGGCCGTTTAGGATAAATAAGGTACCCTATCCTCTATACATCACCCTGGAGATAATGCTCTTGTTTATAGTAACATTAATAAGCCCCTTAAGGACCCTAAACCTAAAATAAGTTATCAATAAGATGAGGAGAGGACTGCTCTATATTTTTCTTATCCTTGGTATCGTCGCTTGTAGAGATAAAAGAACCCTGGTATATGTTGGTGGGACACCTCTAAAGGTAGAGATAGCGGATTCATATGATGAAAGGAGTAGAGGACTATCTGGCAGGACGAGAATGGATGGGGGAATGCTTTTTATATTTGACAAGGCAGACAGGTATCCATTCTGGATGAGGGAAACCTACCTACCGTTGTCCATCGCCTTCATCGATAAAGACGGTGTGATAGTCTCGATTCAGTATATGGACCCCAAATATAAAAATAGGATGTACATCCCGCCTCAGCCGATACTCTATGCACTTGAGGTGAAAATGGGCTGGTTTGAGAGACACGGTGTGACCGTGGGTGACTCACTTCTAATGAGCGGAATGAAAAAATCTTAGCCCCTATTCCACATTTATATTCCAACCTTTTTAGCGTCTCAATCAATCTCGCCAGGCTACAAGAAAATCATCTGCTCTTAGATGCGAGGACTATCCCGAGGATGCCCAGTACAATATTGGGAAACCACATAGCCAGCCATGCAGGAATTACTGTTCTATCTCCAAGGTTCTCACCACCTATGAGACATACGTAATAAAAGATAAAGAAGATAAGGGAGAACCCGAATCCAGCTGTAACTCCTCTTCTCCTTACCCTCATCGCAAGGGGTGCACCCATCAGGACGAAGACTATACAGGATACGGGGATTGAGAACTTCTTATGGTATTCGACCAGCAGCTTTGCAACCTCCCTGTTCTTTGAAGGGTTCTGTGGGTTCTTCTTAATGACTTGTTCCACCCGTCTCTTAAGACCTTCTGATGAGAGCTCCCTACTCCCTCTGTAGCTTCTCTCCTTTCTTATAAATGATGTGTCTAAGGGAAGCGCAATTGTGTGTTTGGTAAAACTGACCTTTCTGTATTTATTCACATCCTCTGGGTTTATTTCATGTATCTCACCATCAAAGAGATTGAGGTAGACATAGTCATCAGTACTTTCAACCGAACCCTCTTTCGATACTATGGTCCTGTTTGTGGACTTCTCGGTGATGGTAATGTCATAGATACGAGATTTCTTCGGATCGATGTCCCTTACGAGTATATCGTAGTCTTCGAAGTCGCGTACCAACACCATTGCCTGCAATCTAAAACCAGGCTTCTTCTGTGAGATATCAATGGTAAGATTCTTCAACCTGTGATTTGCATCAGGGAGGACATTGTTGCTGAACCATATCAAACCGACTGTCAGGAAAAAAGATATGATAAGTGGTGGCAACATGAGTGTCAGAGGATTCTTCCCCGCTGCCTTGATTGCAACTATCTCAAAATCTGCAGAGAGTCTCCCAAATGCCATAAGGACAGAGACAAGCACCGCCATAGGGACCGTAAGCACAATCAGGGATGGAAGTGTAAGCCAGAGCATAGATAAGACGAGATTGCCCTGAACACCCTTCCCCACAATGTCCCATATTACCACGAAGAGCTTGTTCATAATGAGGACAAAGGTAAGGAAGATCAGACCTATAAAAAAAGGTCCAATGTGTTCTCTAAGTACGTATCGTTCTAAAATCATAAAGGTTCTAAATTAATCTGAACCGATTGGTGAAGGAATCGCGTAAGGAAGGTTATAGTATGGTGCTCTTTATAAGATGTCTCTTTACACATTATCTAGTATATGACCCAGCTTGGTTTTCTTTGTGTAAAGGTAGTCGCGGTTTTCACATTTTGGTGAGATCTCTATTGGAATCCTCTCGGTTATCTTTAGACCGTAACCTTCAAGTCCAACGATCTTCTTGGGGTTGTTGGTAAGCAGTCTTATGGTCGACAGACCCAAATCTACGAGAATCTGGGCCCCAATACCGTAGTCTCTAAGATCGGGCGCAAATCCAAGAACCTTATTAGCCTCGACTGTATCCAAGCCTTTATCCTGTAGCGCATACGCCTTGATTTTATTGAAAAGACCTATCCCTCTTCCCTCCTGCCTCATATATAGAAATACCCCCAGCCCTTCTTTCTCGATCTTCTCCAGCGACTTACCTAACTGTTCTCCACAGTCACATCGAAATGAACCAAAGACATCACCGGTAAGACATTGTGAGTGAACCCTCACCAAAACACTCTCTTTACCCTTTACATCTCCCTTCACGAGAGCGAGATGATGATAATTCTCCATAAGTGACTCGTAAACGTATAGCTTGAATCTACCCCATTTGGTTGGCAGTGTGGTCTCGACCATACGTTCAACCAACTTCTCTCTCCTGATTCGGTACTTTATGAGATCCTTCACGGTAACAAGTGCTAGACCATGACTTTCTTTAACCTTCATTAGCTTGGGAAGTCGAGCCATAGTTCCGTCCTCATCAAGGATCTCACATAATACACCAGCAGGATAGAGACCTGCCAATCTGGCAATGTCACAGGAAGCCTCTGTATGCCCTGCTCTTCGAAGCACACCTCCTCTTGTGTAGGCAAGCGGAAATATATGCCCGGGCCTCACAAGGTCATCTGGCTTGGTTCTCTCATTGATGAGAATCTTAATTGTACGGGCTCGGTCGTATACTGATATTCCCGTAGTGACACCCTCCTTTGCATCGACCGAAACCATAAAGGGAGTTCCCATCTTGGAGGTATTATCTCTCACCATGTCTGGTATGTCAAGTGAATAAAGCCTTTCTCTTGGTAAGGCAACACAGATGAGCCCTCTGCCCTCCTTTGCCATAAAATTTACAATCTGCGGTGTAACCTTCTCTGCGCCACAGATGAAATCTCCCTCATTTTCTCTATCTTCGTCATCAACCACTATTATAACCTTACCTTTCTTTGTCTCCCTTATAGCATCTTCTATTGAGTCGAATCCACTCATAACTCTCCCTTCAAGATCACAGAATTCTCGCCTAAGAGCTTTCTCACCTTCGTGAGAGTCGCCCTCTTGGGAGATATCTTAAGGTCTCTGCATCGCACGATGGTATATTTCCCGTTCTCCTCCATTTTCAAAAAGACGACCTTATCTCCGGGCGAACCCTCCAGTATGCCCTTCAGGCGCATCATCGTATCCTCCGTCAACCCAATAAGGTTCATACGTATCTCAACACCACTAACCAGCTCATCACGAACCTTTGATAGTTGGATTATCTTTTCGGCACGCACATTTCTCTTCTCCCCGAAAACACCGATTCTTCCTTTTATGAGAACCGGAGTGTCTTTATCTGGTATGCCTGGGATATAGGACTCACCAAAGAAGACAGCCTCGTACACTCCATCAAGGTCTTCCATGGTGAGTATAGAAAGGGTATCTCCTCTTCTGCTCTGTTTTCTCCTCTTCTTTGCGATTATTCCCGAAAGGATTACCTCCCTATCCACAGGCAAAGCAAGTAAAGAGGAAGACGTGGCTGTAGAGAATGCATTTATTTCGTCTATGTATCTGTCCAATGGATGACCTGAGAGATAAAAGCCAAGGGAGTCCTTTTCAAAGGCTAAACGGTCCGTAGATTTGAATTGCTCCTCTCCCTTGGGGGATGAACCCCCGGTAAAAAGGGATGACTGACCTATCCTGGCAGACTTCCTCTGTGTCTTTTCGAGGGTGGATAAGAGTTCTTTCCGGTTATTATTAGATTCATCGAATACACCCGCCTTGACCAAGCTCTCAATTGCCCTCTTGTTGACAACGCGTTTGTCTATTCTGTTCAGAAAATCCAGGTAACTCTTGTATTCACCTGTACTCCGTGTCTTAATGATAGAAAGACAGGCATTGGTTCCAACATTTTTGACGCCGCACAAACCAAATCTTATGCCCTCCCTATCAGGTGAAAACTCATACAGGCTCCTATTGATGTTGGGGGGATAGACCTCTATATTCAGCGCACTACACTCTCTTATAAACTCGGAGACCTTATCGGAAGAGCCCGACTCATTTGTGAGAGTCGCTGATAGAAATTGCCTCGGGTAATGTGCCTTTAGATAGGCGGTCTGATAGGATATAAGGGCATAACCAGCGGAATGCGATTTGTTAAAACCGTAACCTGCAAATGGTACTATAAGATCGAACAACCTATTCGCAATCTCCTCAGAATAACCCCTCTCGGTAGAGCCGTCTACGAATGCCATCCTCTTCTCGTCCATCACCTCGGGCAGTTTTTTACCCATTGCCCTTCTAAGAATATCAGCCTCTCCCAGTGGAAATCCTGCCAGTATAGAGGCTATCTCCATAACCTGTTCCTGATAGAGTATAATACCATAAGTCTCTTTCAGTACGGGCTCCAGACTCTCGTGGATGTAACTTACAGACTCCTTTCCGTGTTTTCTCTTTATAAAACTATCCTTTGTAAGTCCACCGAGAGGCCCAGGTCTATATAAAGCAATTACAGCCATTATATCATTAAAGGAGTCGGGCTTTATCTTCCTCAGTATATCCTTCATCCCATCAGATTCGAGTTGAAAGACACCGTTTGTAATTCCCTTTGAGAGAAGTTGGTATGTCTTTCTATCATCGAGGGGTATCTTTTCTATCTCGATAACATTTCCCTCATTCTTCAGGATATCCACCGTATCTTTGATGATCGTCAGTGTGCGAAGCCCGAGTATATCTATCTTCAACAATCCAAGGGCATCTATTCCCTTCATAGGATACTGAGTAACAAGGGTACCATCTGGCATACGGTAGAGGGGTAAATACTCGGTAATTTCTCCGGGGGCAACCGCCAAACCGGCTGCGTGAACCGACGCATGCCTTGTCACGCCCTCGAGTCTCACCGCCAATTTGAGGAGTCTCTTGTATTCTTCTTTCTCTTCTATAATATTCTTGAATTCAGCAACCTCCTGGGCGTCCTTGAGAGTCATCCCATATGGTATCGCCTTTGCAATTCTATCCACCTCTGGAAGAGATATCTTTAAAACCCTGCCAACATCCCTTATTGCAGCCCTTGCAGCCATCGTTCCGAAGGTTATAATCTGTGAGACATTCTCCTCCCCATATCTATCCTTAATATATGAAATGACCTCGTCTCTCCTTGTGTCTGAAAAGTCTATATCCACATCAGGCATAGCCGCCCTCTCAGGATTTAGGAATCGCTCGAATATGAGACCATGTTCGAGGGGATCTATCTCGGTTACGCCAAGGGAGTACAACACCAGACTCCCCACCGCAGAGCCTCTTCCAGGACCAACAGGTATACCTTTCTCTTTCGCAAAATTAACAAGGTCTGTGATTATAAGAAAATATCCAGATAACCCAAGTCTCTTGATTATACCAAGCTCATAATTGAATCTATCCAGTGTCTTTTCGTCAACCTCAGAATACCGCGATTCCAATCCGTCCCTGGCGAGCCTCTCAAGATAATCGTCTGAATCCTCAAATCCTTGAGGAACTTTGTAGTGGGGCAACTGTACCTTTATGGTGTCGAGATGAAGGTCGAGATTGCATCTCTCGGCAACCTCGAGCGTATTCTTTATAACCTCCGGGTGATCTGAGAAGAGCTGTTCCATCTCCTGGGGTGAGCGAAAATACAACTCATTTGATTCGAATCGCAACCTGGTCTCATCATCCAGATCCTTTCCTGTCTGGAGACAGAGAAGTATATTATGTGCCTCATAATCGTCTCTGCTTATGTAATGACAGTCGTTGGTTGCCACACATGGTATGCCGAGTTCTTCTGAGAGAGTAAGCAGACCAGCATTGACGATTTCGTTTTCCTTTAATCCCAGTCTCATCAGTTCGAGATAGAAATTCTCTTCCCCAAATATGTCAATGTACTGGTGCAAAGTCCTCTTCGCGCCTTCTATATCATTTCTCAGTATATGCTGAGGTATCTCACCCTTTACACAGGCAGACAGACCAATAAGGCCTTCACTGTACTCTCTTAAAACCTCCTTATCTATCCTCGGCCTGTAATAAAAACCTTCTCTAAATCCAATCGTGGACAGCTTTATGAGGTTTTTATAACCCTTTTCATTTCTCACAAGGATGATAAGATGATAGTTTATTCCCTTCCCATTATGGTCGAGCCTGGACCCAGATGTTAGATAAACTTCCTGTCCTATAATTGGTTTGATAGCTGCCCGCATGAGTTTCTGATAGAACTCGATGCATCCGCACATGTTACCGTGATCAGTAATGGCGAGTGCAGGCATTTTATGTCTCGATGCCACCTCCACCAGGTCATCTATTCTGCAGGCACCATCAAGGAAACTGTATTCTGTGTGGAGATGGAGGTGAACAAAATTTGCGCGTGGCATATTATTAGAGTTTTAATTTTGGGTGACTATAAAACTTCTGAAAATAGAGCTTATACAGATAAGTCGGACGCAGATCAAAAAATAAGGACCATTCCTTTGATAACTTAATGACTCGATAGCTTGATTTGCTATATACCAATGCCAAACTTGATAATTTATTGCGAGATCTTCTATAATTACTGCGTTCCCCTTGTCAATGAGAGGTTAAAGCCCTTTGCACCTCTTCCGCACATCTATCTAAGGTCTCTTCTATGGGCATCCTACCTCTTAAAATAGGCTCGATGCCTACATCGGACAAAAGTCTTCTGCCTACAAGCCAGCCGGGAGCCCTTGGTTCAATAAGAGCATAATCAAGCGCTGCCCATACATCACTCAATCCTTTAACACCCCGAAGGTGTTCTTCTACAATCGATAGTTTGAGGGAAGATTCTCTAATAGGAAGATATCCAGTTCTTATTGCCCATCTTGCCTGTACATCAGGTGATATAAACCATTTAATAAATCTCCATGCAGCCTCTTTTTCCTCCTGTTTTGCCCTTCTGAAGATCGCTATATTCGTGCCGGCTATGAAGACAGCCTTTCTCTCGGCTCCAGGAGGCGGTGCAACAGCCAATCTGAAGTTCGGCTCTGTCATTTTTATGAAAGAATAAGATACAGAAGAACCTGTCACCATAGCCACATTCTGAGCAATAAAGTCATCCTGATGCTCATATCCTGTGGTAAGATAGGCAACCTTATGGACATATACGAGGTCGTGTATAAACCTCATAGCCTCTACCCCCTCCTTACTGTTAAAGGTAGGGGTGGTCTCGTCATCGGACAGGAGACTACCTCCCTTAGCATTCAGCATCTGTGCAAACATACCCATGCTAACAGGAAAGGCAGTTCCCCATAAATCGTTATCTCCGTCACCATCTAAATCTTTCGTCAGTTTTAACGCAACCTGCAGGAATTCATCCCATGTTTCTGGAAATTTACCTATCTTTTCTCTCTCGAAAAGATCGAGATTATAGAAGTACGTTGCCACACTCTTGTTAAATGGAAGGGTCACAAAAATTCCATCCCAGGTGTTATCCATTACGAATACGGGGAATATATCAGAGATCTCGCTTTCGGACAATCCCCTCTCTCCTCTTATAAAATCCTCCAGGGGGTGTATTGCATCAGCCCTCATCAGGCTCGTTGTCCAGGACTCGTAAACCTGTGCCATCGTTGGAGGATTACCGGCCAATATGGACGCCATTATCTTCTGCGTGAGTGCCTGATAATTTCCCATACTCACTGAGGCAACGTGAATATCAGGATTTTCTTCATTAAACTCATCGATTAGCTCATCCAGTGCCTTACCGAGAGGTCCACCCATAACGTGCCAGAATCTAACTTCTACTACGTCTCCCCCTCTCTCTTTACAGCCAAACAAAAGGGGCATTGTGAATATCATAATTATAGTTAATACATTGTATTTCACTTGGCTTTTATTATAACACATCTTTAGATTTGTGTCAAGAAAAAATCTAAATTCTCTTTTTGTGCTTGTAAAGTAAAGAGGAGAGAGGCAGAAAAGGTAGTGTCCACCTTATTATATGATAAAAATCCATGGATTTCAAGATTAGACGATGTCCCAAACTCTCGTGATAAAGAATTGTCAAATCATATGGTGAAGGTAAAACTGCTTAAACTTATACCGAAGTGCATTACCTTCTTCATTTCTTTTGCTGTCAACTGATTACTGCGCCGAAGAGTTGGAAATGGTAGCCGCAGGCTTATGGTTTATTGGGTTTACACGGTTTGTCGGGTTTATTGAGTTGGCTAAGGAATGTGATAGACGGAAGAGCGTAGGGCGATAGGCAATGGGCGTAAGTCGTAGGGCAAGGCTTTAGCCTTGCAGAGAGAAGGGAGAAGAGAGTAAGCACTAAGGACTGAAGACGGCGGAAAATAGAGAACTAATAAGAGATTAGGGATTAAGCACTATGGACTGCAAGGATAGAGAGATAGATGATTTTTCGCTCTTCCCTCTTCGCTTTTCACAAATTGTTCCCTGAAAAACATCATGGGGAATCTAATAAACAATACTGGCAGATTCCAAAAGATTGTATCAACTGACTTAATCATACGAAACTCTGGGATATTTCCAAGATTAAAAATTTTTCTTCTTCGTAAAACTGTACGAGCGTTGCATGCAAATAAATATCTTGACTTTTACGGGAATTTATGGTATACTTCGATTATGCCAATAACATTTCTCCCTTTTGAGAAGCCTGTAGCCGATCTGGAGCGTAGGATAGAAGATCTGAAGACGCTCCAGAATGAGGGAGTCGCAGACCTGCGTGCCGAAATAGGGAGCCTACAGAAGAAGTTGAAAAAAGTACAGGACGAGATCTATGATAATCTGAAGCCCTGGCAGAGGATACAACTGGCGAGACACCCTACTAGACCATACTTTATGGACTATGTGGCTTATATAACCGATAGCTTTTTTGAGATCCATGGAGATGGTTGCTTCAGAGATGACCCGGCGATGATATGTGGACTTGCGAAGATAGAAGGTCACTCAGTAATGCTAATCGGTCAGGAAAAGGGGAGAAGCACCAAGGAAAAGATCAAAAGAAACTTTGGGATGGCTCACCCTGAGGGTTACAGAAAGGCTCTGCGAGCTGCGAAGTTCGCTGCAAAGTTCGGTAAACCAGTGGTTTGTCTTGTAGATACACAGGGTGCATATCCTGGAATAGGAGCTGAGGAGAGAGGACAGGCTCAGGCAATAGCGGTAAATATAAAAGAGTTTGCATTTCTCCCCACCCCTATAATAATAATCATAACGGGAGAGGGTGGAAGCGGCGGTGCTCTGGGCATAGGAATAGGAGATACTGTGGTCATAATGCAGTATGCTTATTATTCAGTAATATCACCTGAAGGATGTGCTTCCATCTTATGGAGAGACGCATCTAAAGCCCCCGAGGCAGCTGCAGCGCTCAAAATAACTGCTCAGGATCTTCTTGAACTCGGAGTAGTGGATGAGATAATTCCCGAACCACCAGGTGGTGCACACAGGAACCCTGCTGAGGCTGCATCTATACTAAAAGATTTTATTCTGAGGAGCATAGATAAATTTTCTGGCACACCTCCTGAAGATCTCATCAAAGCACGCATTGAGAAATTCCAGAAGATGGGGACACTTAAATCTCAATCCTGACCTTCCTCCCTTCCGAAAATCCAGGATGTCCTGCTCGGATTTTATCACCTATATTATATGAAGGAGAGTAAAAAAAGCACACGTCATAGCAAAACCTGTTCTACCATTGAAGGAAACAATTATGAGTTACTTGAGAGTATTGCTTATATGTGTCATCCTTCTTTTATCTTGTAAAGAGAAAAATAAAGAGGAAAGTTTTAAGATACACTCTGCAGATAAGACCATTCAGGAGTTCGAGGTCGTAGAGACCGTTATGGGAAGGATGCTTTGGAGACTACAGGCAAAAAAAGCCAGTATATCAGGCGATACCACCAAGATTATAGATGTGAATCTCTCTTTCTATGATTCTAAAGGTGCAATCTCATCTATACTAACATCTGACTCTGGCTATGTATTCTCATCCGGCACCATGTTAGCCAGTGGAAGCGTGGTGGTAAGATCAATGGAGTCAGGGCGTAAATTAAAGGGAGAAACACTATATTGGAAACAGGAACAAGGCAGAATATTCTCGCATGAAAGAGTAACAATATTCACAGAGGATGGCATTATAGTAGGTGATAATTTTGAATCAAACCCCACTCTCACGAACATAAAGATAAGGGAGGTAAAGGCGGTGGGTGAGTAGATATGGCCTATCTAATTCTCTCTCTTTATTTGTATACATATACAGTAAGTGCCGATAGTTCTCTATACATAGAGCCTCTTACTTACCTCTATGGAAATGTTGAACTTCTGATTGATACAGTGAAGGTAAAATCGAATTCAGCTCTTTTGACAGAGGACAGTATAATGGCATGGGGAGACCTGAAGATAACGAAGAAAGATCTTACTGTATATGGAGGTGTCGGAAGGTACTTCTTCGATAGAGTCTACTACATCCAGGGAGGCATAAGAGCAGAAGATGATAATGATACCCTGATCGCAGAGAATGGTATCTTTTATGAGAGTGAGGATGAGGTCTCTGCAAATGGTTCCCTGGAAATATGGAACGACGAGAGGACAATTGCCGGAGACAACGGGCTATATGATTTTACTGGGGATATCGGTGTTATCAAGGGAGATGTCAGGCTGAAGTCTCATGGGGACACGGTTGAACTTATATCCGATTCCGTTGCCCTATACGGCGATTCTCTCCTTGTTGCGACGAACAACATCTTGAAGAAAGGAAGGTTCAGGGTTTCCTCAGACACCTTGTTATATTATACGGATAGGGACTCAATCGTATTCTGGGGCAAGCCAATTGTAACTACCGAGTCCGACAGTCTAACGGGGAATTACATTGAGATAATCATCAAGGAACACAAGATAATAAGACTTCGGGCAAGAGGTAATGTAAAGGGCAAGCGGAAGGATTGATAGGGAAATCTCAACCTGCATCCACAAGATCCAATCGTTCTCTGTACCTATCCATTATATTCTTCCTTACAACCAAATTTTCCTCCCTCTCAAGATTCGGATCCTCTTCAAGTATTCTCGATGCAACGTCCCTTGTCCTGAAGAGTAGATTAGTGTTCATAATAAGTTCTGGAGATGATAGTTCTGGTAAGCCGGACTGTCGCGTGCCGAAGAATTCTCCTGGGCCTCTAATATTCAAATCCTCCTCGGCAATCTTGAAGCCGTCTATCTCATCTCTTATTACACCGAGTCTCTTCTCGGCATCATCCCCTATTTTTTGGGGAGTCAGTAGTATGCAGTAAGACTTCTTGCTTCCCCTGCCTATCCTTCCCCGAAGTTGATGGAGCTGAGCGAGACCAAATCTCTCTGCATGTTCTACAACCATAACATTTGCATTGGGCACGTCAACCCCAACCTCTATAACTGTCGTAGATACTAAGACCTGGATATAGCCGTCTCTGAAATCGCGCATTATCTCGTCCTTCTTCTTACCACTCATCCGACCATGCAAAAGAGCGACATTATATCTTTTAAATATGCCTTTCCTCAATTTCTCATAACCATCCTCTGCTGCCTCAATGTCAAGCTTCTCCGACTCTTCTATGAGGGGAAATACTATATATACCTGTCCTCCCGTCTCCAATCTGTCCCTCACAAATTTGTATACATCTTTCCCCTTACCAAGACCCCTTACCCAACTCGTCAAGACAGCGCCCCTGCCTTTTGGAAGTTCATCCAGCAAAGAGATATCCAGATCACCGTATAAGGTGAGAGACAGGCTTCTCGGTATCGGAGTGGCGGTCATAACGAGCAAGTCAGGGTATTCCCCCTTCATCTTAAGCGCCAGTCTCTGCCGTACCCCAAACCTGTGTTGTTCGTCGATTACACACAGTCCAAGAGACCTGAAATCGACTCCCTCCTCAATGAGTGCATGTGTTCCGATCACAATACCAACCTCACCATTTCTTATTCTATCGTATACCTCATACCTCTCTTTCGATGGAGTACTACCAGTCAGAAGATGCGGCATAACCGCATCACTTTTTAGATTTGCCAGCAGCTGAGATAGGACAAAGAAATGCTGCTCTGCGAGCACCTCAGTGGGAACCATAAGCGAAGCCTGATAACCTGATTCTACAGCCTTTAGCATGCATATGGTCGCGACTATGGTCTTGCCAGAACCAACATCACCCTGTAGCAGCCTGTGCATCTGATAAGGACTCTCCATATCGGCAAATATCTCTCTCAATACCCTCTTCTGTGCCTTGGTAAAATCAAAACCGAGATAGTCCAAAAGATCCCTGGCATATCTGCACCCTTCCTTGAATCTTATCCCTTTCTTTCTCTTCTCGAGTCTCTTTTTCTGCATCAAGATCTGAAAGAGAAAGAGCTCTTCAAATCCAAATCTCTCGGCAGCTCTCTTTGCCTCAACCTCTGAGGTTGGAAAGTGCAGACGTTCAACAGCATATCTAAGTCTATAGAGATTATTTCTCTGAATAACATCCTCGGGAAGTGTCTCTGTGATAGAGTCTCCACACATCCTGTACCCTATCCGAACAGCCTTCCTTATGTCTCTCTGACGGAGTCCGAATGTGAGTGGATAAACTGGAATGATACTCAACTGTTTGAGGCTGAGATCTGGATCAATCTCAGGGTTTATAAACTGCAGCCTCCTTGAAAAGAAGATTGTCTTGCCGATCACACCTATCTCATCGCCAGGGGAAAATTTACCTTTTAGGAATGGGGAGTTGAAGAAACTGCAAGCAAGTTGAGAAGTTCCATCATCTATTGTGACTGTAACTATCTCTCCCTTTCTCGAAAAATTAACACCCTGGAATACAACCCTCCCCCAGACGAATGCCTCCTGCCCATAGGTCAGGTCCCTTATAAAACATCTCTTAACATATCTGCGGGGAGAGTAGAAGAGAACATCTCTGATATTATTGATTCCTAACTTTGAGAACAGTTTTGCTCTAACAGGACCTACGCCTTTAAGGTACTGCACTGGGGTGTCCAGCCCACTATTCATCACCTGATTTATTGAGATACGAAGCCTCTCCCATTCATACCCAACAGGATAGACCTCTAGGAAAACTTATCTATTTTATGAGCGAGAACTTTTTAACCCTTACCATAAGGCGGTCTCCAACTAAAACCTCCACCCTCAATATGTACAGTCCACCCGTCAGTTCCTCAATCGGAATTCTAACCTGTGTTGCACCACCACTCCTGCCTATCTCTCCAGGGAACTCGCATTTTATGTTACCCGTTATATCCAGGATGGCTATATTCACCTTGTCTGCATCTCCACTGGTATATCTTATCCAACCGCCGTCACTCATTACAGGGTTCGGGTATACATAGAATTCTTCCCGCTCAAATATATCTGTCGGGATAGAGATTGTAGTATCAGACTCTGTGCAGATACCATTGTTCTCTGGGTTTTGGTGTAGCATTGGCCAGGGCATCTCCCCATAATTCCATGGGAACTCCCAGCCGTAGAGCAGCCCGTCGTCGCAGCCTGCTAAAATGTCAATGTATCCATCTCGGTCGATATCACATAGAAGCGGAGTGGATAACACCGCTTCGCCTGTTGAAAGGGGAAAATGATCCACAAGCTCTCCCTCTTCCGTGTAGGCTACCATGCTCCCGTTTGCAAGCCCTATTACTATCTCACGCACGCCATCACCGTCTATATCTCCGACCACGGGAGAGGATTGAACCGTCAATGTATCCACCTCCATGGGAAAACCGGGTTCCTCTGTGCCGTTCTCGTTAAGTTGGTGCATAATGTTATCGGTCACGATGTAGGTTCTCCCTCCACAGATTGCAGGAGAAGAATAAAATGAATATGAATCGAACACCCTCTTCCAGTTAATTGTGCCAGAGTCACTTACAGAGAAGACCCTACCATCTCCCCTCGATACGATTATACCATCACCATATTTTACCACAGGAGAAGAAGTACTCATCATCCCAACAAACGGCTCCAGAGCAGACCACATTATATATGCGGAGTCCTCTTTCGAATGATGAGGGTTCGGGATAAATATTGCATGGAGTCTACCATCTCCTGATGTTATGTATAGGGTCTGCTTGAGTGAATCCCAGACAGGTGTTGCCCATATCCATTGGTGCATGTTTATTGGAAAGCCCGGCATGCTTTCGCCAGGATACCTATATCCATATAGATATCCATCATCACATCCAAAGAATATCTCGTCCTTTCCATCAAAGTCTACGTCTGCAAGCAAGGGAGTTGAGAT
This sequence comes from uncultured bacterium, assembly GCA_964603075.1. Classification (GTDB taxonomy): domain Bacteria; phylum Hydrothermota; class UBA3073; order UBA3073; family UBA3073; genus JAGMCL01. Next base: position 11,180 of record CAZRTU010000002.1, on the reverse strand, counting down.
AATAGCACCATCTGTTACCTCACTTAAGTATAGTATTCTTTCTCCCTCATCATTATACGCCCACACGTCTCCCTTTATGAGATTGACAGTGTCTTTCTGTCTTTGGAGGTCTCTTCTGTAGATTACCTTCTCCTTCTCGTCTGTAACGTATAGATATACATAGAAGGGACAGACGACTATATCGTCTCTGGTATCACCATCAATATCGCCAATCGCCGGTGATGCAAAGAGATTAGCCTGATATACAATCCTGCTCCATTTAACATCGCCATGCGAATCAACTACCGATATCCTGCCACCGAAGGTCGTACCCCCTTCTATCAGGGTATCCATCGCTGCAGCGACTATACAATCGCCCATAGGTGCGGGAGAAGACACATCAAAGTAACTCCCGCATCGAACAGGAAAGCCCTCTCTCTTGAAGTCAAATTTTATAGAGAATCTCATAATAGTGTCCGGTGAGGTTACGTTATAAATGTGTATATGGGAATGTTTCTCCTTATTATCATTGGTGTTGGGAATGGTCATTGGCGTGAAGGAAGGCTGATTCTCATTATAGAATACATCGTAGGGCGAACCATAGAAGGCAGCATCAATATCAGTTACAAGCCATACTTTCGTCTCAAAATCCTGGACGCCATCTGCCTCTTCCATGTCTACCCCTTTAATGTCTCCCACATTGATCTCGTTGTAGCTCGAATCTTTCCTGACCTTATTATCATCTATATGCCAGATAGCCAATCCACCCATCATAGAATCTGGCGGTAGTCCCCAGTCGTAATCTTCAAAATGTACGAGCACACCATCTTTCCAGGTTCTTATACCCGTTGAATCTACGTGTAGTGTCGAATCCTCTGAGTATATCTCAAATCTGTAGGTCGTTGTATCGGGATTTACATAGGCCTGTCTGTTCTGAATCAGGTAATATTCATTTGAATTGATTGGAATTTTATAAGACTTCCGCCTTGAGCAATCCCTCCCACCTAAGAAGTAGACCTCTAAATCGGTTGTGTCCTCCTTTATCTCTGTGGGGATTGGTACGCACTCATATCTATTTGCAATAAACTCTCTATTCCAGGCTGAAATATTGGAAGGAAGTAGACCATTCATGTTCCAATTTCCTGTTCCCATGAGTGCCCAGCCACCGACTCCGATTGTATAACCAGACACGTCATAGAGGTCGTACATACCAAGCTGATGGGAAAACTCATGGCAGAGGCCGCCATGTATAAAAGAAGGCACGCCATATTTAAAGTCTGATTCAGGAAATATGATTCCATCCGTTATCGGGTGAGTTCCATTATCCACCCATACAGGAATGCCAAAATAACCATCCAACCCTGTTATGGAACAGGATAGTATATCAAAGGGAGCATCACCCCATACATAGGAAGCCTGATAGGAGGCACCAGCATGAAATATTATGTATACATCGTAATCGCCCATTCTTATAGTATCCTGCTGGTCACATGCGATCAAGGCATCCCTTAAGAGGGTGAGCAATCCATCTACATAGTTGTCGGGATCACCATAATAGTAGATCTGGTGCGGTAGCTCGTAAGATAGAGATTCTGCCTCTGGAGCCACTG
>CAZRTU010000002.1:0-9581 GCA_964603075.1 uncultured bacterium | reverse complement strand
AATCTACATAGAATATCCCGTGTGTAGTCTTAAGGTAATAGTTTCTCAAAAATTCCATCAGATGTTCAAAATATCTCCTGGTATGTGGAGGGTCATAGCCCAGGTTGTGACCAAAAGAATCGGTTCCCGAGTATTCAAATGGTGGAATAGGCACACTATCCTCATCAACTGCTCTCGAGATACGCATCTTACCATTCCCCGTTGCAAGTGAATCCATTGGATTCTCTACAAACGCTACCCTGATGGCGAGCACTTTTATAGTATCAACCGCCTGTTTTCCCCTCTTTGCTCTTATCTCACCTATTATATCTCTATAAGCTGGTCGGCTAATGTATCTCTTCGCATCTGGATACCTTCGATAGATCTCCCTGAGTGCATCCAGACGAGAACTTGCTGCCTCGGGGTCATACAAACTCTTCAATCTACCCATCTCGGTCCCGGAAAATAGTAGTGTGGTAATTATTATCAGGCCAATTGTGGTCATATATGTCTCCTTTCTGGGGAAGAAAAACTCCTCAGTTATAAACTATCCAGGTCTAAGATTTGCCAATTGCGGATTTACGCTCATATTATACCACTCTTATCAATGATTGTCAAGTAAAATTTGACTTTGAAATGCATACATACTATATATGCGAGCTATGAGAAATTACACATAATATCATCTAAGCTAATAGTGATATTGAGTTATGGGAGATGGGTAAAAGGAGTTGCAGAAGATGATGTAAAAGAGAAGACTATACTATGCCTTGAAAGTAAACCAAAGTTACTATCGTTAGTTCGTATCATCTGTCTACCCTGCATACCGGCAGGCAGGGCTTGTCCTACATATAGAGGTAGGGCAAGGCTTTAGCCTTGCTGAAAAGTAAACCTGAAGCCTGCCGGTAGGCAGAGTTTGCCCTACATACATCCTCCTGTGGTCATATGATACTATCTAACCAACACAATCTTCTTTGTTTCTTCAAAGTTGCCTGACACAAACCTCAGGAAGTAGATACCAGATGGTAATTCTTTAACACATATTCTAATTACTCGATAGCCTGCCTTGACTATGTCATCAACGAGAACCCTTACTTTTCTACCCGTTATATCATATATCTCTAATGACGCTTTCTCATCTTTCGGAACGCCAAATTTAATATTGAACTCATCCCTTGCAGGGCTTGGATATATAGAAAATGTGTGAACAGAGGGAGACGGACCAGAGACATCTCTTAATGTATCTGATGGGTAACTCTCTTTATTTAGTATATCACACGCTATGATGTAATAAGAATAGTGTTCCCAAGCATTGACACTGTCTACAAATACAGGTGTCCCGAGAGCTTCAACCAGTCCAATATTTTTGAAAGGTCCATTTGATGATCCACTTCTGTAGATATTGTAACATGATATATCTGGCTCAGGATTAGGATCCCATTTCAGAGATATTTCTGCGTTATCCTCTCCTAAATGTTGCCAGTCAGCAGATAATCCTTGAGGAGAAGACGGGGGTATAGTATCTACCGTAATAATTTTAACTTCGTAAGATGGAGGGATGCCTTCAGTCCATGCGAGTGAGAGCATAACTTCAGGAAGTTTAAGTGCAATCTGTGGATGTCTTGAATTGCAGGACGTATTCGAGAGATTATATGCATCTCCCCATTCTATACCATTCCAGAACCGACAGATAATATCAGAATAGTCTTGCTGTTTACTATCGTCAAAACATTCACTCCAAACACAAGCTGTACCCTCGAGAATCTGAGGCGACTTTGAATTCCTGCCAGGTGTGTTACTTATATTTGTATAACCCCCTCCTACTACATGGTGCCATATATCGCGCTCATATTCGTAAGCGATATGTACTTCTCCTTCTATGCAATCAATAAATGGATGCCTGCCATTAGCAGCCCTTAGGGTCTCCCATCCAGCATCTGACCTTTTACTGTAATAGAGGTGACTTTCGGACGATACAGACATTCTCTCAAATACAATATGTGGAATACATTCTTCGTCAACATCGATTGAAGGAGAGCCAACACTATCATACGTTTCCGACCATGAACACACTATCTCCCAAGGGATTCCCTCATCTGAATTACCAACAGGATATCTCCTGTATTTGATCGCGGTCTCTCCCAGAGAAGGCCTGCTTACCCCAATCACAACATGAACCTGATTCCTTCCATCAATTATCATAGCAGATGGTGTAAATATGTACATATCGTTAGATGAAGTACCAACTAATTCGAGTAATGTATCTATGGTTGTACCAAGATCATCAGTATAATATAATCCACACCCGAAATTCCCTATTTCATTTATCCAGCTGAAACTCACCTCGCCTTTGCCGTCAATAGCAAGGGTGGGAAAATAACCTTCACCTAAGTGTAGCCGTGCAGCCCATCTCTTCCCTTCATTGTCAGAAGATGTGTAATAACAACTCCTGTCTGTATGGTATACGAGATGAAGGTCCTCTTTTGAAGCAACGCCTAATTTCCTCTGGCTGTTACGTGCGGTTGCATCATCTGTTATTGAAAGAAGAATCTCGGGAATCTGTGTCCCGTAATTTCCTGTGCGGCATCTGTCATGACCTCTCATACCCCATTCGATACATCTCGGAACATATTTTTGTGGCATGTCCCATACATACATGTACCCGTCTGTAAAACTTGATATAATTTCAATATCTCCGTCTTTGTCCAAATCAGATACAACTGGAGTAGAGTGGTTGTAGCCGCGCACTTCTGGGTTTATTGGGAAACCACTAACTACAGTCTTGTTCTCTGTAAAGGCATATATCTCACCACCTGAAGTGGATGAAACTATTATATCTGAAATCCCGTCTTCGTTTATATCAGCAATGACGGGGCCTGAGCATCCGTCTAAATTAATACAAAGAAGGGTATCTCCCTGATTATCGTAGGTGAATAATCTACCATAATCCCACGACTCATTCACCGCAACTACCATGTCAAGAGAACCATCGCCGTTAAAATCCCCAATAGCAGGTGATGTAAAAACACCACCATAATAACAGCCTAAATCCACTGGCCAACCTGGAAAATCTTCTCCTTCAGATGTAAGTATATAAATATTTGGATACCCTCCAACTGTACCAAATATTATTTCCAGAGAATTATCGCCATCCAAATCAACCAAAACTGGACTGGAAGCAACCATCCATCCCGTAGTGAGAATGATGTATGGCTCTGCCCAGAAAAAGGAACCATCATGGTTGATGGAGTATACCCTACCTACTTCATATTTCTTTTCATGTACCCCGATTACTACCTCTATGTCTCCGTTATTATCGATGTCTCCAACCGAAGGTGCAGACCAAATATCATCGGCATAGACATGAACTGGCCAGCCCGGAAGTGGTTGCTGGTTTTTAGAACTCCAGGCATATACGCTATCTCCACCTGCCGTTAAAATATCATAATATCCATCTCGATCCAAGTCCGCAATCACTGGAGAAACCAGACAAGGTACCCCTGCTGTGAGTGTAAAGAGAAGTGCGCCGTCCTCTTTCCATACATAGACATTTGAACCCTGAGTGACTACGATATCAGGTCTTTTATCACCATCCATATCAGCGAGGGCGGGAGAAGAACTTGTAACTCCAGGAAGTTCGATTGGCCAGTTAGAATTAAGTGGATTTCCTTGGTAATCCCATACATACACTTTATTATGAGAACATATAACTACCTCTTCATCACCGTCCCCATCGACATCACCCGTTACTGGACAAGATCCGTTTATTTCAATAAGTCCTATATCCCGAGGCCACCCCTCCTGGTATGGTGGGTTTGTCTTTATACAGAATGCCTTAGATTGTGAACTTCTATTACCATATATATCTACGGCGTCTATCTTATAATAGTAGTCCGTATATGGGTAGAGTCCGTCATCGTGGAAAACTGAAGAGCCTCTTACGATCATTGAATTGCACCTCTCATAAGTCCCATATTCTGAAGAACTACGATAGATATTATACCCCATTGCGTCATCACATCCCGACCAGTTTATATCAATAAAATCCTGCCCCAGAGGGGACAACCAAACAGAATCAGGGGGATAAATCGGGGGTTGTTTATAGTATAATAAAATATCCTTTTCCCACTCTCTCCCGAACCTGTCTCTTATAATGAGGGTAAAGGGCCAAGGTTCGCATATGTGTGGACGGAAAATCATTTCGTCTACACTTGTTATTGGACTTCTCCCTTGGATTTGCCCAAACTCGCATATACTATCAACGATTGTTATATCCGATGATCTGCTTCTAAGGGTTGCGACAAACGAATCCCCGGCACCAAAACCGTAATTGGTAATCTCAAGAGACGGAAGATGGAGTTTGTAGACTTTTTTATATATTACTCCATGTCCTGTGTATTCCAGCGAATCTGAGTAAACAGGAAGCTTAAAGTTATCCTCCCATCTCCCTTCGCATATGTTTAGATTAAAGAGAATGTTTGAATTAACGTGAGGTCTTGAAGGTAGCACCCTGAAAACGTAAAAACCAGCTTTCTCTTCACCAATTGAGATATCCCCAAAATCTTCTATGCTATCGATTATCTCTGCGTATCTATCTTCCGTTTTAATTAGAGCTGTAACCGAAGTCGCATCTCTTGTGCCTGTATTCTTGAGTTTTATTTCGAGCTCGACAGTCTCGCCTGGATTTATTACACCGTCACTGTTCCCCCTGCTGGCATTTGCGTTATTATCATCTACACTATGACTTGAGTAACATATGTATGGTTCGGGTATAGGTAAAACTGTACATTCACCTTCATATGGTATGAAATTATGTGCTGTAACAGTCAGATCTATTACCTCAAAACTGGTCTCGGGTATATAATAGAAAGCAGCCTCACCTGAGTCATCGGTAAAACCAAATGTATACGCCTCATATCCCTTTTGCAAACAGACCATAGCACTCTCGACAGGCATATCCTCACAGTCAGTGACACGAACAGTAAACTCCTGCGGTCCTACCAGGACCGTATCAGGAAAGTACGCAAATAGAGTCTCAGGAACATCAGTCCATATTGGCATATATGGATCTCCGAGCAAATTTGTGTTCATTGCCCTGTAACAATTAATATACTCCAAGTCTATATGCCTTGTGATGTTGAATGCTTTTCCAATATTATACAACCCGTCAGTAAAAACAGCTTCAAGTAATTTCCAATAGAGAAAATAATCGCCCCACAAACCATGCGTAGTGTTCCCAATAACAGCAACTCCTCCCCCTTTTTCCTTATTCATAAAATGCTCTGTTACACAGTCGAATTCGAAATCATTAGGAGAACAACCAGCTGTCCAGAGGATAGGATATTTCTCACCATTTTTGAGGTTGTCCATATCGGTTCTCCATATGTCACCCCCAGAGGTCATAACTCCCGTACCCAAGGCGTACGGGTTGGAATGGTCAAAGTGAATGATTATATGATAGCCCTCATTTATTGCAGTCATTGCATTGTCATGAGTAAGTTCAGCATCACCATCCCATCTGGCTTCCTCAGGTGGATAGTGAGGGTCGCATTGTGGCCCGTAGAGTTCAAGGAGCCATTCAGAAAGATTAGCCTCTTTAAACCAATCTAACCCCTGCAATTCTTCCATGTATCTAGGACCCATACCATCTTCGTTTCCGCCTGCCGACCCACCCATAAGTAACATCCTCTTGAGGTATTCAGTCTCTGGATCTTTCTCATATTTAAGTATTTTACTTATAAATACATCAGCTTCCTCAACATTCTCGACTGATGCCCTTCCCAAAAATACATCCGAATAGAAGTCTACATCGTCCGGAGGAACTATACGGTGTTCTTCCCAACTAAGTCCCCCGTTCTTTGTCAAAACAACTAAATTATCCTGTCCTACAGTCCAGCATTTCTCAGTGCTAGCGGAAAACACTGAACTCAGAGAGGCGCCTCTCACATCAATCTCCTGTTGTGTCCAGTGAATACCGCCGTCTGTGGTATGCAGAATTAAACCATTATTACCAACTATCCATCCTACTAATGTATCAACAAACGAAACACTATTTACATTTCCATAATATAGTTCAGTAGATTGTATCTCCCAATTTTCTCCTCCATCTGATGTATGGATAATGGCATCATTACCAACTGCCCAGCCATTGTTTTTGTCTATAAAGCATACAGATGTCAACGTATAATATACAGGAGCGTTCTGTCTATCCCAGGCATTCCCGTCAGTTGTATGAATGACAGTACCACTACTGCCTACTGCCCAGCCGTTTTCTTCATCAACAAAACAAACGTCGTATAAGTTACCATATACAGGATTTGTCTGATGGTTCCATGATATTCCACCATCATCTGTATAAAGAATTGTTCCATCCCTACCAACTACCCAGCCTTTCTGAGAATTTACAAAATCTACACCATACAGGTGTTGACTGTCGCAAAAGGACTGATTTTCCCATGTAACACCGCCATTAGCTGTATGGAGTATACTCCCAAAATAACCCACTACCCAACCCTGAATTATATCTACAAAGTCGACACTCAACAGGGGTGGTCCATATCTGTCATGTGATAATTCGTTCTCTTGAAGACTCCAATTTTCCCCTCCATCTTTTGTATGAATTATACCCCCACCACTGCCTGCAGCCCAGCCGTTTCTCTCATCGACAAAAATTACTGAGGTTAAATCTATATCTCTATATTCCCCAAAGATAGAGTTGCCATTGGCATTCCAATTACCATCTAAACCAGAGAAATATAGATCAGTAATAAGGGTATCCCGCTCCATAATGGTTTCCCTTGGAGGGATAATATTCACATCTCCTCCAAGGAGGAACCATATACTACCCCAGTAGGTATAGGCATCCTTAATAAAGTTTCTGATCTTTTCCTGCGGGTCACAGCCTTGATAATATTGATTAACCCAAGAGGTAGATTTTACAACTGTTACAACGCCTGTTTTTGTCCTCCAGTCTGCAAGCCGCTGGAACTCATCAACCAAGTCATCCGATGTGATAATCACATAATCCACAGGTGTCCCCTCTAATGAGGGCAAATCCTTTATTCTAAGTTTTCCATCCTTAGGTGGTCCCTCAATCACGATGCCTACTCCTCCTTTTTTAGATACTACATCCTCAGGATTTTCGACCAAGCTCCTTATCGTTTTTTCAATCGCAGTCTGTGATAATCTACTTCTCCTATATATAGGTGTGGTATTGTTAGGTGCGAGCGTAAGTTCCAACTGAAAGGATATATTTGTATATATTCCAAGACTCTTCTCAGAGGGAATATATTGAATGGGATACACCCTAATAGTTACAAGATGAAATCCTGACTGATATCCATCATCAATAATTTCTGCAACCTTACCAGGGTAGGGTGCATTGGAGCCGTAGATAATCGGGTCCGGTTCCACCCAGGGTGGGTTCTCCTCATCCAAAGGTATGGGATACTGTATAGGATATATACGATACTTGCCTTCTATATTTTCGAAATTAGCCCCAAGAATACTTACTTTGCTTACCTTTTCATCCTGGGGTATGACAAAAGTATAATTTTTTATTGGAAGTTGTGGTGCACCTATTTCATGAGTGGTACAAGGACAACCTTTTAGTTTAATGACGTCATATCCCCTCTCCCTTGAAAAACCGAGATCAGATTGGGAGAAGGTTACATCCTTTGATAGCCCTCCAAGGACAGCAGTGCTTGCTAATAGGGCAAGAAGTAACTTACTCTGTATACCAAAATATCCTTTCATAATGCTATCTATAGAAAACTATTTTCTTGCTTTCAGTATAACCACAGCTATCCAACCTGACTAAGTAGCTATCTAATAAGGAGAAAAAAATACCGAAAGATTTATAAGCGACCACAGAAAAAAACCATAGTTCATATGACTTTCTGCACTTACCAACACCTTTACAACATTATCGTAAGCTTATACCTCCAACTAATTATTATAACGGATATTCCCTTCCCTGTCAAGTAAAAGTTAGAAAATTGTAGAAAAGTGGTAGGACCTCTTAAAGGTACCAGTGACGACTTTTTAAAAACTATCTGCCCGGTTAAGCGATATTAAATAAGGTATTCCCTTACAGTATCTGCAGTTTTTTGTAACCAACAACTTCGACAAAAATCTTATATCTTTTGATAACTTTGAAAATCTCTGTGGTTTTAGAAAAAAACTTGACAGCAATAAGTTTTGATGTTATAATAAGACCAACCCAAAAAATCAAAACAATTTATTCGTAGGTAACTTAAACGAAAGGCATTCCTTATGAGGCGAGACGGGAGATTAGAAGATCAAATAAGAGAAACAGATATAAGAAGGGACTATCTAAAAAACGTAGAAGGCTCATGCTTCATCGAGATGGGAAAAACGAAGGTACTATGTGCTGCGACTATCGACGAGAAGGTCCCCCCGTTCCTCAGAAACTCTGGTCTGGGATGGATAACCGCAGAATATGGTATGCTGCCAAGGAGTTCACAGCAAAGGGTCGAAAGGGCTCGCGCACAAGGTAGAATATACGAGATACAGAGGTTGATAGGTCGTTCTCTGAGGAGCATAAGTAATCTCTCTGTGTTGAACGGTTATACGATAATCATTGACTGCGACGTCATACAGGCAGATGGAGGCACGAGAACGGCAAGTATAACTGGAGGATATGTGGCATACCATATAGCCTGTCAAAGAATGCTCTCAGAGGGTCTGATATCACGAACACCCATAATATCCCAGGCGGCAGCAATCAGCGTAGGAATAGTAAACGGGAACCCAATGGTTGACCTCACATACGAGGAGGATTCAAACGCAGATGTCGATATGAATATAGTTATGAACTCCAGACTCGATATCATCGAGGTACAGGGCACAGGCGAGAGGAGACCATATACCATCGACGAACTTGTAAAACTTATCGCGCTTGGCAAAAAGGCAATTAAAAACCTCATTGAAATACAAAGATCGGTATTGTGAAATAATAAGCGCCAGATAAACCCTGCTTTTCTCATAAACCCCTGATGCAAACCTATTAATATAAAACCCACCATTCCCCAATCTAATGAGATGGAAAATTTTTTGCAAAGCTAAGCCTATCCTCCAAATATGCCCTATAAAAAGAGGGTATTTGCCTCTTCTTGGGAAAAATGGGCTGAAAATGGCTAAAAACCTTGATTTTACTTAAGAAAATACTTGACAAGTGGCAAAAATTCTGATATAATAACAAACAGAGAACATTCTGTCCTGTAAACCTAAGTTATATTTAGAAATATGGGACTTTAAAATTTTGCAAAACTCTTGAAACAAAAAGAGGGGGTTAGATGGGTAAGGTAACTCTATCCGTTATTAAAGCAGACATTGGAGGATGGGTTGGACACTCCTCGTCACATCCTCGTATCCTGGAGCTTGCCAGAGAGAGACTTAGTAAGGCAAAAAACTCAGGAAAAATCATAGACTGCTGTGTGCTTCACTGTGGCGATGATCTCGAACTCATAATGACACACAAAAAGGGAGAAAACAATTCAGATATACACGGTCTTACATGGGACACCTTCATCGCCTGTACAGACCTTGCCAAGAAAATGTAGTTATATGGAGCTGGACAG
>CAZRTU010000001.1:33915-35317 GCA_964603075.1 uncultured bacterium | reverse complement strand
TGCTTGGTTTGCTGGCCCTCTTAAGTCCCCTTATTGCATCCTTTTTAAGACGAAGGGTGAGTACTTTTTGTGGGGTCTCCTCTCTCGTCTCAAACCCCTCTATATAGCCTTCCCTTAAAAGAACGCCTGCTATTCCTTCCAGAGTGTTAGTAGACGGCAGCTCAAGGCTATAGGTCTCTCTCATCAGGGAGTTGCGTATTCTTGTCAACATATCTCCAATCGGATCGCTTACCATATTACCTCACCAACTTGCCTTCCTGACGCCGGGTATCTGACCCTTAAGCGCCAGTTCTCTGAAACAGATTCTACACAAGCCAAATTTTGTATATATTCCTCTCGACCTGCCGCATCTCATACAGCGGTTATATCTTCTAACCTTGAATTTTGGCTCTCTTCGATTCTTGGCTATCCAAGATGCTTTCGCCATAGACCTCCCTACTGTCTGCTCTTAAATGGCATTCCAAGACCCTTCAAAAGCTCAAAAGCCTCTTCATCACTCTCGGCTGTTGTAACAAAGTTGATATCCATACCAAAGGCAAACTTGACCTTGTCAAATCTTATCTCAGGAAATATGATGTGTTCGGTTATACCTATATTGTAGTTGCCTCTTCCATCGAAGGCATCAGGATCTAATCCGCGAAAATCCCTTATCCTAGGTATCGCAAAGTTGTTCAGTCTGTCAAAAAATTCATACATCCTGTTGCCCCGCAGGGTCGCCTTTAGGCCAATTGGCCTACCTTTACGCAGCTTAAAAGACGCAACAGACCTTTTTGCTTTTATAACCAGCGGCTTTTGGCCTGTAATCATAGAGATGTCTGATGATACAATATCCAATAGTTTTGGATCGTTCACCGCCTCTCCAAGCCCTACATTAACTACAATCTTTACAAGTCTCGGCGCCTGATATATGTTCTTATATCCAAAGCCCTTCATCATGGCTGGCAGTACGGTTTCCCTGTATAAATTCTTGATTCTTGCCATACACTAATCTATTATCTCCATACAATTCTTACATTTTCTGAAGACCTTACCCTCTACCTTGGCGAGTGAAACTTTGACGGTCTCTCTACACTTTGGACAGATCAGCATTACATTAGATACGTTAATCAAGCCCTCTTTCTGTACTATACCGCCCGGCTCTTCCGCCGAGCGTGCACGCATATGCCTCTTTTGAAAATTTATACCTTCAACTATTAGCATTCCTCTCCTAGGAAATACTTTTAAGACCTTGCCTGTTTTACCCTTATATTCTCCAGAAGCAACCCTTACCGTATCGTTCTTTTTGATCTTCATGCCCTTATGCCCTCCCTCAAACAACCTCAGGTGCCAGTGAAACTATCTTCATGAAGTTCTTCTCTCTCAACTCTCTTGCTACAGGACCGAACACCCTTGTTCCTATTGG
>CAZRTU010000001.1:0-33905 GCA_964603075.1 uncultured bacterium | reverse complement strand
CTATTGGCTCAAGCTGGTTATTTATTAAAACGCATGCGTTATCGTCGAATCTCACGTAACTACCATCCTTTCTTCTGGTCTCCTTTCGCGTGCGTACAATTACTGCCTTCTGAATACTCCCTCTCTTTATCTGACTTCTTGGCACTGCCTCCTTAACAGTTACCACGATAATATCTCCTGGGCTTGCGTATCTAATACGGGAGAAGCCCGGGATACCTATACACATCCCGACCTTTGCTCCCGAGTTATCCGTTATCTCCAATCTCGTCCGAAACTTTATCATTTCTTTACCTCAATAATCCTGTAATGCTTCCTTTTGGATAGGGGTCTCGTCTCCTCAACAACAACCTTATCTCCTACCTTGGTCTTGTTTTCCTCGTCGTGACTCACAAGCCTTATATTTTTTTTGACTACTTTCCCCACAAATGGATGCCTCCTGGTAAGCGATACCTTTACCAGGCGCGATTTGTCCATCTTGTCAGAAATGACCTCGCCAAGAAATCTCTTTCTCATAATATTTCTCCCTCTCTATCAAATGCCCTTTCGGATGCCAAAGAGTATGTATTAAACTGATTAGCCAGCACTGTAGGTGCTATTTTTTTTCTCCCGAAATCTCCCTCTCTCTGAGGATAGTCTTTACCCTTGCTATCTCTAACTTAATTTTTCTTATATCAGACGGTTTGGGTGTTTCGCTGTGCTTTTTGAATCTCAATCCCATCAATTGCTCTTGCAATTCGTGCAATTTCTGATCTAATTCATCGTCTGAGTACTCGCGAAGTTCAAAGGGCTTCACCTACACCTCCTATTCTCTTCACCACCCTGCTCTTTATCGGGAGTTTAGAGGCCCCGAGTCTCAGCGCCTCCCTGGCTTGATTCTCTGGTATGCCACCAAGTTCAAAGAGTATCCTGCCCGGTTTCACAACCGCAACCCAGTACTCAGGAGAACCCTTCCCCTTACCCATTCTCGTCTCGGCGGGCTTTTTTGTTACGGGCTTGTCCGGGAAGATCCTGATCCACAACTTTCCCGAGCGCTTTAGGTACCTCGATATTGCAATTCTCGCAGCCTCTATCTGTCGCTGAGTAACCCATGCGGGCTCGAGTGTCTTTAGACCATATTCACCGAACACTATCAGGTTTCCCCTGGAGGCTATACCCTTCCTCCTGCCTCTGTGTTGTTTTCTATATTTTGTTCTAGATGGCTGTAGCATACTAAAACGCTTGGGTACCTTAAATAAAAGAGGTTAGGATATCTCTACGTTTCCCTTATATATCCAGACCTTGACGCCTATCACCCCAGAAACCGTCTTAGCCGGTACATAGGAATAATCTATGTCTGCTCTCAAGGTCTGCAGTGGAACCCTGCCTTCTCTATACCACTCAGTTCTTGCGATCTCCGCTCCACCAAGTCTTCCTTTACACATTACCTTAATCCCCAATGCCCCCATACGTAGCGCTTGCTGTACTGCGTGTTTCATCGCTCTTCTATAGGAAACCCTTTCCTCTATCTGCCTTGCTATATTCTGAGCAACAATCCTCGCATCAGCCTCGGGGGACTTTACTTCTTCAATATTTATATAAACATCCTTACCCTTTGTCAAGAGAGAAAGCTCATTTCTCAGTCTCTCAACCTCAACTCCCCTTCTTCCTATTATTATACCTGGCCTTGCACTGTGAATTGCGACTGTCAGTCTTTCCTCTGTCCGCTCTATCTCTATCTTCGATATGGCAGCACGTATAAACCTCTCCATTATGTACTTTCTTATTGTGATATCCTCTGAAATATAGGTCTTATACTTATTCTTTGTTATCCAGCGCGAACTCCAATCCTTGGTTATACCCAATCTAAAACCGTATGGGTGTGTTTTTTGCCCCACCTAACCTCCTTTAATCAACATATCCTGGTTCATCTGTTACTACACATTTCAAATGGCTGAATCTCCTCTGAATTATGTCTGCCCTGCCTCTGGCTCTTGGTTTGAGCCTCTTCAACCTGTAGCTCTGTTCTACTACGATAGACTTTATAAAGGCTTCTGACTCATTTAACTCGCCCTCTTTCTTAACCCTAAGATTAGCAAACGCTGACTTTATAGCCTTCTCGAGAAACCTTGTGCGCGGTGAAGGAAGCTGCCGCATCATTTCAAGAGCACCTTCAACACTCATATTAGAGAGCGGTGAAGCCAGCTTGGCAAGCTTCCTGGGCGAAAACCTTAGGTATTTCTGAAAAGTAATTGCCTCCATTATGGCTTTCTCCTTGCCTCTTTCGCCTTCTTTCCTCCATGTTGTCTGAAAAGTTTGGTTGGCGCGAATTCTCCTAGTTTATGACCTACCATGTTCTCTGTTATGTATACCGGGATGAACCTGTTTCCATTGTGAATCTGTATGGTGTGTCCAACAAATTCAGGAGTAATCATGGACCCTCTAGACCATGTCCTTATCGGCTTATTGCCTCCCGTTCTTATCTTCTTCAATAATTTTTCATCCACACACGGCCCTTTCTTCAACGATCTTGACATCGCCTCCCCCAGCTCTAAGAAGATAGATATCACTTTCTTCTCTTCACGATAAATTTATTCGATGGCTTCCTGCGTTTTCTTGTCTTCTTGCCCTTTGCAGGCACACCCGTTGGGGACCTCGGAATATGCCCCTTGCTCCTGCCTTCTCCTCCACCCATTGGGTGATCCACGGGATTCATTGCAGTTCCTCTGACCTTTGGCCTCCTTCCCATATGCCTAGTCCTTCCCGCCTTGCCTATTACAACAGCCCTGTGATCTGGATTAGACACCTGACCGAGTGTGGCATAACAATCTAAGTGTATGAGTCTTATCTCTCCAGATGAAAGGGCAACGTGGGCGTAATTACCTTCTTTTGCAAGTATTTTTGCAGATGTGCCCGCTGCCCTTACGAGTCTGCCTCCCCGTCCCGGCTCCAGCTCTATATTATGGATGCCCATCCCGGGTGGGATGTTCCTCAACGGAAGTGCATTTCCTATCTTAATTGGCACGTCTGTTCCTGATACAGTCTTGTCCCCTACCGACAGACCTCTCGGGCATATAATATATCTTTTTTCACCATCAACATAAGAAAGCCTTGCGATCCTTGCTCCCCTATTGGGGTCATATTCGACGTGGGTAACCTTTGCTTCTATCCCATGTTTATCTCTCTTGAAATCAATGAGGCGCAATGACCTCTTTGCTCCACCACCCCTGTGTCTAACGGTTATGCGTCCCTTAGCATCCCTACCAGCTCTTGACTTCAGGGGGCGAGTTAATCTCTTTAAGGACTTTTCCTTCGACAAAGAAGAGAAGTCCTCAAAACTCATGTGCCTCCTGGGTGGAGTGGTCGGTTTTGTCTTTTTTAACATTGTTAAATTCCCTCAAATGCGCTTATTGTATCACCCTCTTTGAGCTTTACAATTGCCTTCTTCCTTCTGGCTCTTCTTCCTGTCCAACGACCGAGTCTCTTAGGCTTGCCCTTTAGATTATATGTCCTCACAGATACAGGAATCACCTTGAAAAGCTCTTCAATGGCTCTGCCAATCTCAATTTTGTTGGCATTAACATCAACCCAGAATGTATAATTGTTTGATTCAGCCTTTATCTTTACAGCCTTCTCTGTGAGAACGGGTGCTATTATTATCTCCCTTGGGTCTTTATCCAAGCCTCTCCTCCAGTTTGGTAAGCCCCTTCATAGAAAAAATAACCGTATTGGCAGATAAGACATCTAAGGCATTAAGCTCGTGTACATTTTTAAATCCTACACCAGGAATGTTTCTCCCAGACATAAATACGTTATCGTCACTCTTATACAAGACAAAAAGCAACTTTGAGTGCTCACGGAAACCCAATTTTTTTATCATCTGATAAAACAACCCTGTCTTTGGGTACTCCATACTAACATCATCAATTATCAAGATCTTCCCGTTCTTTGCCAAGAGTGATAAGGATGAGAGAAGAGCAAGTCTCTTTTTCTTCTTGGTTATAAACAGACTATGGTGCCCTGGTCTTGGACCAAAGGTTACCCCGCCACCTTTCCATATCGGAGACCT
Organism: uncultured bacterium; assembly: GCA_964603075.1. Classification (GTDB taxonomy): domain Bacteria; phylum Hydrothermota; class UBA3073; order UBA3073; family UBA3073; genus JAGMCL01. Next base: position 29,860 of record CAZRTU010000001.1, on the reverse strand, counting down.
TATTGACCCAGCTCTTGCTAAGCCAGTATGTTTCTGGCGCCTGGGTTTTCTGCCACCACCCCTAACCTCACTTCTGGTCTTCGTCGACGCAGTTCGCTGTCTTGAATTTTCCCTGTATGATCTGACTACCTCAGACAGCAAGGTTTGGTTTACATCCTGTTCAAATATATAGGCTGGGAGTTTCCTATTCCCTACTATATCACCCTCTTTTGAATATACATTTAGTTTCATGTCTTTTCTAAAAGGACATTTAAAGCCACAGAACATGAAAATCGTCTCGATATGTGGCTAAGATCAACTAAACATCTAAGCCCTTATTACGAGAAGACCGCCTCTTACCCCAGGGAGTGCTCCCTTAATATATAGAAGGTTCTGTTCTTCGTCAATTTTTACTATAGAGAGATTTTTAACGGTCGTTCTTCGAGCACCCATCTTCCCGGCCATTTTCTTGCCCTTCCATACTCTACTTGGAGATGCACTTGATCCTATTGAACCCTGCACACGATGGGATTTTGAGCCGTGGGTCATGGGTCCCCGATGAAACCCCCAGCGTTTTATAGGTCCCTGTAAACCCTTTCCTTTGGATATACCCCTAACCCTTACCCTGTCTCCCACCTCAAATTGAGTAACACCAATCACATCACCAATCTTCATGCTGTCCAAATCAGCCGTTCTTACCTCTCTCACCACTCTGGTAGGCCTTATACCTGTCTTCTTAAAGAAACCTCTCAAGGGGCGATTTGGATCATTTCGAGTGCCGTAACCCAGCATCAGCGAATTATAGCCATCGCTATCCATAGTGCGTTTTCCCAGAACAGTAGTACCCCTGCATTTCACAATGGTTGTGGGTATTATATTACCACTCTCATCAAATATCTGAGTCATTTCTGCCTTTTCGCCAATTATTGCCTTCATTCCTTTCTTCAATAAATTATCCACCCATCACGGTCATTGACCCTAACAGGTTAATTCCGAGGATAAAGAAGGTAAATATCCTAAACCTTTATTTCGACATCCACACCTGCAGGCAAGCTGAGCTTCCGTAGGGCTTCCATTGTCTTCTCTGTCGGCTCGTATATATCGAGCAATCTTTTGTGTATTCGTAGTTCGAACTGTTCGCGAGACTTCTTGTCTATATTCGGTGATTTCAATACCGTGTATAGACTACGGTCTACAGGCAGTGGCACAGGACCTGATACCTTGGCACCGGTCCTCTTAACGTTTTCGACTATCTCTCTGCATGAACGATCCAGTAGTGTGTGATCGTAAGCCTTCAGCCTTATACGTATCTTCTCTGTCATAATCTTTAAGCAATATTACCGATTTTTCAAACATCACCGCCTCTGGCTTTCTCAAAAAACCACAGGCGGTGAAGAGCAATAATCGTAACTATGTTAAATACCTCTTTTTATTCCCCCTTTGGTGGGGTATTCCACCAACTCTTCCCCTACTCTAAAATCTTGGTCACAACACCTGCACCAACGGTTCTGCCCCCTTCTCTAACGGCGAATCTCATACCTTCTTCCATAGCAACCGGTGATATCAGAGTACCTGCCAGCTCTACATTGTCGCCGGGCATAACCATTTCGACTCCCTGTGGTAGATCAACATGCCCCGTAACATCCATTGTGCTGAAATAGAACTGTGGTGAATATCCCTTGAAGAACGGGGTGTGTCTACCACCTTCTTCTCTTGTCAACACGTATATCTTGCCTGTAAACTTTGTATGAGGTGTTATGGTACCTGGTTTAGCAATAACCATACCTCTCTCAACCTGATCCTTCTCAATTCCTCTTAGAAGTACACCAACGTTGTCACCAGCAACCGTTTCATCCAGCGTCTTTCTAAACATCTCGAGAGAGGTGGCTACGGTCTTCCTCGTAGGTTTGAACCCCACGATTTCGACAGCCTCACCAGGTAGTAGCTTCCCTCTTTCTACTCTTCCTGTGGCAACTGTTCCTCTACCAGTTATGGTAAAAACGTCTTCAACAGACATAAGAAAAGGTTTGTCAACATCCCTCTGTGGTTCTGGTATATACTTATCTATCTCTTCCATTAGTTCTACTACGGGCTTACAGTCATCACAATCCGGCGATGGGCAATCCAGGCACTTGAGAGCGCTCCCTTTCACTATGGGAATGTCATCTCCTGGAAAATTATATTTAGTAAGCAACTCCCTTATTTCAAGTTCTACAATCTCGAGAATCTCGGGATCATCCACCTGATCGGTCTTGTTCATGAAAACCACTATCGCTGGTACATTCACCTGCCTTGCAAGGATTATATGCTCTCTGGTCTGTGGTTGTGTGCCATCAGGTGCGGAAACCACCAGTATGGCTCCATCCATCTGCGCAGCACCGGTTATCATGTTTTTGATGTAGTCTGCGTGACCTGGACAGTCAATGTGTGCATAGTGGCGAGTATCAGTTTGATACTCACCATGGAACAGCTGAATGGTGAGTCCCCTTGCCTTTTCCTCCGGCGCCTTGTCAATCTCGTCATAAGCAGTAAACTCTGCAAAGCCCTTAGGCTGAAGCACTTTGGTTATAGCAGATGTTAGGGTGGTCTTTCCATGGTCCACGTGTCCTATAGTACCAATGTTGAGGTGCGGTTTAGTACGCTCAAACTTCTGTTTTGCCATATATACCTCCTTCTCACGTAACCTCTGAATTATAATCGAGGCAGTTTAATAAGTTATGTCCAATCAAATTACCCTACAAATTTGTAATTATAACACAGAAATTCAAATATGTCAAGTCTTTTTTTTTTATTTTTTAGCCCTCGAGTAACATACGCATGATATCTTTTCCGACCTTTACCTCGGGAATCGCCTTTATAGATAATCTGAAATCGTAGTTCCACCTGTCACCGTATCTCTGATAGTTGAATTGAAGTTCCCAGCAATGCAGGTCTCTAACCAGAGAGAGGCGCTCGTTTATGAGACTCCCTTCCCTCAGGTCATATCTTATGCCGCCCTCTATCCTCCACCCCCTGGTCGGGCTAAGAGCAACGTCTCCCCAGACACTCTCATCTCCACCCTCTCTTATATTATAGTTTATCTTTGCCAGGAAGCCACCCCTTCTAAACGAGTAATCTGCCATTAGATACTTTCCGTAAAGACTGTCGGAGTAAATATCCCAGTTTAATCCTCCCCTAAAAGAAAATCCAAACACATCGGCAGTCCTTAGTGTAAAAACATATGGCACCCAGCGGCTGGTTTCATAATCCCAGGTCGAACTGAGATCTACACTGCCCAGGTCAATCTCGTTCCCCTTCCAGGATATTATCTTAAAATCATTCTCTATAGAGATGCCTAAATTTTCGGTATGCGAGTCGTCAGACTTTGTGAACTTATAGTATACATAGGGTTTTATTGTGTGCCTTAACTCGGGCTCTCTAAAAATGGTCCTGCCGTATAGCACTGTGCCGATACCTAAAGCACCGTTGTAAAACCTCTCCAAGGTTACTCCACTGTCTGCATAGGATACCAAGAATCTGCCGCCAACACTCGGTGAGATATTAAAATGCCACACCTTTCCGGGGATTGTGAATCTCATGTTGTTATCGCTGCTTCTCTCTACATCACCGTTGACCATGGAATTCAATATAACACCCGAGTATGAGAAATGCCCACCAAGTAATCCAATAGATGGTGCTGATAGGGTTATCCGAGGATAGTTTCCCCACTTGTCTTCGGTCTTTAGATCTCTCGTCTCTCTTACGACGAGTCCCGCCGAGATGGGCCCGAGCTTCCTGGAGATTGATATATAAGAATAAATCACCTGGTCCAGCTCTTTCACAACATTATCCTCGTAATCCATATTGAAAGAGAGGTCGCTTACAAAATCACCCCTTGCCTTTATCACGGTGCCATCTCGTAAGTTATGGCTATGTGATAACTTGACCTTCCATCTTCTCCTTATGCGATTTTCGTCTACATATTGGGCTTCAATATTCCCTGATAAACTGGGTTTGTATAGCCACACAGAAGAAATACCCAGTGCAACCCCCTTTCTCTCCATATAATCGAGGTTAAACGTAATATCCATATAATCAGACACAACCCAGTAGTATGCCATATTTCTAACATATCTTCCAAGGGTCGAACTCCTGCCAACCTTTGGAAATAGCAAACCAGAAGACCTCTTATTCTTTATGGGAAAGAACCAGAACGGGAGGAAAAAGACAGGGATATCCTGAACTACCAGAACAAGGGGTCTTGCATAAACCATATCGTTTGCGTATACCTTCAGAGATTTAGCCCAGAAATAGTAGTGAGGTGGATCTAGGTCACAGGTCGTAAACTTCCCATCATCTACATTGAGTATCTTCGGCGCTACCATTCTCACCGTCCTCCCTTCGAACCATCCTTTCTCCACCCTACTCCTGCCATCGATTGCGACACCCTTTTTGGAGTCCAGGTTGTATGCCATGGACCTGCCGTAGATAGTATCGCTATCTACACATAATATAGGTTCTCTATAAGCCCAGACATCCTTTGTCCTGGTATCGTAGACGATACTATCGGAAAGGACTTTTGTCTCTCTGTAATCTACCACAGCTTTCTCTTTAAGCGTTATCATCCCTTCCCCAAAATCATAGACAAGTCTCCCTGCGGAGTAAAAAACTGTATTACTTAAGAGGAAGATATACAGAAGAAGCATATTATTAAGACCTCAGGTTTCTTACCAACATTTCACATATTAAAAAGACTAAACAGAAAAGCAAGAACCACCTTTTCAATGAAGAAAACCTCCTGTCCATATCCGACCACTTAGCTCTAAAGAAGCCTCTCTCTATGTTTGCTGCGATCTTCCCTACACTACCTATACTGTATATACCAGGGTGGGGTGGTCTAAAGGATAGAAAAAGACCCTCTGTTTCATTTAGGGGGGCAACCTTCCAGCGCGCTTCTTCTGTGAGGTCAATCACGTCGTAAACACGATTCTCGTCCACATTCATCCTCACATCTTTACCGCAGTACGTCATGGCGGGATAGTCAAAACCCTTCTTTAGATACCTTATAGTACGATATAGAATAGGTGGAAAGTTTGGTGAGAGAACCAGATCCGTACTTTCTACTGTAGGTAAAAACTGAAAGAACATATTACTGTCCCTCTGCAAAATAGCCTGCTGACCATCAGAAAAGTAGGCGAGTACCTTCCCTTCTAAACCCGCCTCAGCTCTCTTGAATATCTTATGGGAGGCTATCTCTTCAATACATTCCTCATCAAAAATAGAAAATATAGGGTGAACCCTGTCTATATCCCCTAAAGAAAAGTAAAAATCCCTGGAGATGTACCCAGACGCTCCCTCTCTAAATATCAGAGATGGGATTCCGTTTTCCGCATATGGCGCGTCCACGAATATCAGGACATCTTTGTTGATCAATCCCGGATGACTTATCTTGCTCAACTCGAACTCTGTTTTCACCCCCTCTGGGTTCAAAGCCCTTTCAACATAGAAGGATGACCCTTCATCTCCTTCCACGACACCCACCGTGATCTTCTTTGGAACCTCAAAAGATAGATAGTAAATATTATCAATAAAGAGTGCATCTTCCCCGATATCAACATATCCGGAATAACTGCCTGGGCCATTAAATTCAATCGGGAGGGAGAAATATGTCTGTCCAGGAGGAAAGGAAAACTCTATGTAGCTTCTATCTCCCTGCCACTGGAGTAATACATTTCTCCTTACCTCGTTCTCGCCGGGGTTGCTCACCCCAACGTTGATTGTATTACTTGTTCCTGTCTGTGGTAGTGGGTCCTTTAGATACACAGTATCTATCGATAGCAGGTTTTTTTCTCCTTCGAGGATGATGATACCCTCTTTCTGTGGGATCATTTTCGCAGTTATGAATATGACATCTCCTTCTTCATCCTGAGGGGGGTGGTACATCTTGAAAGATGGCTCTATATTTTTATCATAGCCCCTGCCTGAGGACAAAACAATATTATAGCCCTTGTCTGAAGCAGTCCTCTCTGCAATATCTTTAGCCTCGTCGAAAAGTATACCCTCCCCACTCTTTGTGTACATATCATAGGAGTCATCTATTACGATTATCCCTCTCTCCCTGCTCAAGGTGGGGTTTGCGAAAGCCATAATAAGTAGTAACAATGCAAGTGTTCTCATGGCCAAAAGGATCCATTCTTTTAACCTGAGAAATAGATTTCCTCCCTTTATTGACTCCTCCACCAGCCGAAGCCAGGGGAAATCAATCCTTTTTACCCTTCTTCTCTCAAAGAGATGGATAATGAAAGGAATGGGTAGGGCCAAAAGACCTAAAAGATATAAGGGTGCTGAGAAGAACATGGGTTTATAATTCTTTTATAAACGAGTCCACTGGTATTTAAGAGAGAGAAAATTAGAGCAGACACACTTATTTGCTCAGACCACCTTTCTCTCCAATATGAAATAGAGTACTTTTTCGATCGGCGAGTCAGTATATACTTCTATGTAGTCTATGTTATTCTTCCTCAACTCATTCTTTGTGTTCGAGATAAAGCTTTCCATCATCTCTCTATACCTGTCTCTAATTGAACTCGCATCAACGAGTAGCTCGTCTCTCGTTTCCATATCCTTAAACCTCACCGAGCCCCTAAAGGGGAATTCTCTCTCCGCCTTATCCAGTATCTGAACAACCACAACCTCATTGCCCCTCGCGTGCAGATTTATAAGTGCCTTTAGCGTGGAATCCCCTTTAGCGAATAGATCCGATAGAACAAGAACGAAGGCTCTCCTCCTCGCCTTGCCAGACAGTTCTTCTACTGCCTTCCCTATCGCTGTCTTGCCCTTTGGAGAGGACTCCTCGAGTGTATCAAAAACTCTGCTCAAACCTGCCCTGGTTGTAGAAGGTGGGGTATAGTCTCTCGTGGAGGTATCGAATATAGATAGAGACATTGCATCCTTATTAAGGACTAGTAGATAAGCGAAGGAGGCAGCAACTACTACACCGTACTCCCACTTGCTCATAGAACCATGGTTACGATAAGCCATTGACCTTGAACCATCCAGGATTATATAACCTCTAAGATTTCTCTCCTCCTCAAACTGCTTTAGGTAATACCTATCCGTCCTTCCATACAGCTTCCAATCTATATGGCGTGGGTCATCGCCGGGATCGTATTGCCTGTGTTCAACAAATTCCTGTGAGAACCCATGGTAAGGACTCTTGTGTAAACCAACCAAAAACCCATCCACCACCGTCTTTGCCTTCAACTCAAGAGATCTCATATGTGCTATTATATGGGGATCTATGTATTTTTTCATATGCCAATTATAACACAAAACAAAAGTTAAGTCAAGAGAAAAAGAAACAAGAATCCAACTCCCTAAAGGATTCCAGCTAATTAAGAGAATATAGTTCTAAAATAAGGGAAAAAACTTGACTTTTAAGAAATTCTATGGTATAATCTTCAGGCTTTGACAAACATATTATGAAAGGAGGTGTGGATGGCGAAAAAATGGTCTGAAGAAGATATGGAATTTATAAGAGGTAATTTTCTCTATATGAGTAATGGTGAACTCGCCAAGCACTTCGGAGTGACGAGGAAATCCATAGAAACAAAATTACGCAGGATGAGTCTGAAAAGAGGCGATAGACTGCCCAGACATAGGGTGGAAACGAGAAAGAAATTGTCGGCTGCACAGGAGGCAAGGTTAAGAAAACAGGCCATTGAATTACTGGAGGCAGGATTAAAGTCATTCACAAACGGAGAGAAGAAAGAGGCCAAGTGGCACCTTGCCAAGGTCATACGAGAATTTTCAGACATCGTGGATATAGCAAGTGTTGCAAAAGAATATATCCATAAGCTCGAAATAGAATAGGTCAAATAGCAGGGAAAGTACGGTGAAAATCCGACAGAGCCCCGCTGCCGTTACACTCGGAATACCTGGTACAAATAGACACATGACTCTCGAGGGTGGAGTCAATGTAATACCACCGAGTGTAAAGCTCGGTTTTTTTTATTCTTTCACACTAACGTTATGTTCCTCCTTTTGTGCATCCTATCTATTCTCCCTAACGATCCTGACGTTAAGGTCAAGGGCTATGTGAGAGATAGAGAGACGGGTCTCCCTCTTCCCAATGCCTGCCTATGTATTGAAGAGAGTGGGTATTTAACTTATACCGACGAAGTCGGTCGTTATGCCATAATGGATATACAACCATCTAAATATCTACTTTCTGTAAGTTTAATGGGATTCGAAAAAAAAAGCAAACAGGTTGATGTGGAGATTGATAAGACCGCGAGGGTCGACTTCTACCTTGCCCCATCCCCTATACCGATGGAAGAAATCCTCGTTAATGCGAGGGCACCAGACTATTTTGTAGTGGAAAGAGATTATATTGAAGAGTCGAACCAAGAAGACCTTGGTGGTATCTTGAGCTCTCTTCCTGGTGTCTTTATAAGAGAAACGGGAGGGAGCAAATTTATAACCATCAGGGGTTGTGACCCAAATAAGGTATTAATATTGATGGATGGCATTTTAATGAATGAACTTGGTGGACGTATTTTTGATATCTCATCTATTCCTGCTGAAATAACTGAACGAATAGAGGTAATCAAGGGTGGCTCAATAATCTACGGGATGGAGGCAATAGGGGGTATAATTAACATCCTGACAACTCGGAAAAGGGAGGGACCGAAAGTAAAATTAGAACTTGGCAGTTTCGGTAAAAATTACTACAGCATTATCTGCAATCCTTTTCTCTCCTTACAGTATTCAAAAACTGATGATTTCATATACAAAGACGAATCCGGCGAGGAACACATAAGGGAGAATTCATCGTCTACCTCATACAATATGCTCTTTAAGATACCGTTTAAATACAGAGATATCGAGGCTTCTGTAAAAATCCATCATTCTCTCCTTAAGAATAGACTTCCGGGTGCCTTAGAGCAAACAACCCAGGATGCAAGCTCAACAGACTCAAGGACCTTCTTACAGACGGACATCACTCTCCCCTTTCTTACTTCTAAGACTTACTTCACGGGTGACCTATGGGAATACCGAGATCCATCTTCCTGGTCAAAGATAAACACAGGTTTCCATAATATCTCCTATGGGCAGATACTGAAATCTGAAAGTATCTGGGCGAAGGGTAGCATATCATACGGTTGCTCTTACTTATACACACTTCTAGACACAGAAGACAGAATTAGACCTCAAAACGATATGATAAGAGAAAGAGAGAGAGGATCTTTGTGGTGTAAGAATACAACAAGATTTGGCTCCCAAGTGAGGGGTGTGGCTATCTTCGGTCTGAGATGCGACATGGTGGAAAACCTTGAGCCGATAGTAACACCAAAGATGGGAATCGCCTTATCTAGCGGAGAAAATTATATATTCGTTATTCATGTGAACTGGGGAAAAACGTACAGAGTGCCTTCATTCCATGAACTCTTTTGGGTGCCGGATATCTTTGCAATGGGGAATCCTGATCTTCTGCCAGAGACGGGTACTAACCTCGAGACGGGATTCGGGTTATCCGTTCCTTTCCAGGGGATAGTTAATGCCGATATCACCTTTTTTCGTACGGATATTAGAAATATAATAGTATGGAGAAGGAGTCTCTACGATAGATATGTCCCTCAGAATGTAAGTCATGCAATAATAAGTGGGATAGAGGAAAAGCTCTCATGGGAGTGTGGGCATGCGGAATTCGAGGCCAATCATACATATCTAAACGCCAAGAACCACGGTGAGGACTACTACGGCAACTATCTTGTTTTAAGACCAAAACACACGATAACCCTGAGAGCCTCGACAAGATACGAACCCTTTTTTTTAAACTTTGAGTGGAGGTGGGTAGACAAAAGAGCAATCCGTGAAGCCAATACAAAATGGCTATCTGCATATAGTGTTATAGCCCTCAATTTGGGTCTCAATACCTCTATCTTGAGAAAGAATACAGAGATAAGGGTAGAGATAGATAATCTAACAAACCAACAATACGAGATTCTCGAGAGATATCCAATGCCGATGAGGTCATGGTCATTGAGCATTAGACTATCCCTATAAGGCACCAGGTATAAATATTTCGCGTGCCTCACCAAACAGCCGGATTAATAAGGGGGATTTCTATGTATGCCGTTATCTTCAATATAACAATGTCAATCTTTCTTTGTGACCCTATGCCCAGAACCGCTTTCGTTGTCAATGGTATCGGTGAGACCCTCTCCAGCATAGACTTAGAAACCAGCCAGGTAGAAAACGATATCGCCACCCTCGGTCTCGCACCGAACTGGATCTGTATAAATAAAGATAAGATATATATAGTTAATTCAACCTCCGACGATATCTATAAAATCGACATATCGAACGACAATATCTTGGACATAATCATACTACCAGATGGTAGCAATCCCTACGCTATGGAGTTCCTTAATGACTCGATAGCATACGTAAGCGCCCTGTGTGTGAACTCTGTCTTTTGTATAAATGTAAATACAGGAGAGATCGTAGATACAATCGGGGTGGGATTATCACCTGAGGGTTTATGTATCTCGGATTACAAATTATTTGTAGCCATCTCCTCATTCGACCCGAGCACCTGGACATGGGGCAACGGGATGGTTTACGTTATTGATACAAAAACCAACTCTGTCTTGGATTCCGTACAGGTTGGTAAGAATCCCCAAAATTTAGCCGTTGATTATGAAGGTGAACTATATGCTGTCTGCACGGGCAATTATTCTACAACAGCCGGTAGCGTCCACAGGATAAATTCTAAGACGCATGAGGTTATTGACACACTGCCAATAGGAGGGACACCGATCTCTATCTCAATATCCCAAGACCGAAAAGCCTGGATAGGTGCTGGCGGTTGGATAGACTACGGACATGTTTATATGATAGACACCCAAACCGAGAGGATCATTCATGGAAACTCCAACCCGATCCTCTTAGGAACAGGTGTAATGGGCGTTGACTGTGACAGTGATGGGAATTGTTACGTGTGTAGCTTTATGGAAGATGTTGTGACAAAACTCTCTCCAGATGGCAATAATATAGGGGTATTCAATGTGGGTGACGGACCACAGAGCATAGCCATCTATGAGCCACCACAGGGAATACTCGAGATACCCTATCCCTACCTGAAATTCTCTGTATCGCCCAATCCATTCTGTAAAGAGACTCACATAATCTTGGAGTCAAAAAGAGACACTTGCCGCTCAGTACATAAGGAATTGTCTTTCATGGTAGCCATCTATGACCTGTCAGGCAGACTTATCTGGCATTTTAACAACAATACCTACCCATCTTATACCCACACTGTATCCTGGGATGGTACAGACATGATGGGCAGAGAACTCTCAAGCGGTGTTTATTTGCTCTGGATAATTTATGGCTCATCTGCCTTTAGGGAGAGACTGACCATCGTGCGATAAAGCGCCGTAGCAAACCTTATCCTTTGGAAGTTCTCAGTCCATAGTTCTTATTTATCCCGTGGAATGCAGTGCTATTCCACAGGGAGTGTCTATTGTGAGTCTTGGGGGCATTGAGTCATGAATCTTAAAATCCTTTATCCTTTCCTTTTCCCTTTCTCCTTCTCTCCTCCCTTTTCTCTTTTCAGTTAATCTGGTATATTATGCTATCTTTGCAATTAGCCACCTCTCCAGTCAGTTTTTGATTGACAAACGACATTTATTATGTTATAATTACGGAACAATTAATCCTAAATATCATCCCAAGTCAAGACCTTACTTCAACAATGAGAATATCTACAAGGGGCAGATACGCACTCAGGGCGATGCTGGAGGTGACGAGACATGAAAAGAATAGTCCGGTTTCGCTAAAATACATATCAGAGAAGCAGGATATGTCGAAAAAATACCTTGGAAGATTATTCAGCGAGTTAAAAAAATCGGGATTATTAACGAGTGAAAGAGGCAGAAGTGGTGGTTATATGCTGGGGAAAAGCCCTGCTGAAATCAAGATTGGGGACATCATTCGCGCGGCAGAAGGTCCCATAACAACTGTCCGTTGTGTAGAGAGCAGCACCAATAGGAGGTGTAGCAGATTGGATAAATGCACCTGCCACATATACTGGGAAAGACTTGAAAACCACATAGCCTCCTTTCTTGATTCAATCACACTGCTTGAACTGTCTAAAGATAATTTCGATAGCAAGGCTACAGAGAGCCCTTAAATTTTACGCATATAGTCTACCATTTTAGTAGATTATAGTAAAATGCGAAGACAACCTGTAGAATACTCTTTGTCTCTATTCTTTGGTATAGATGCATGGAAGAAAAAGGGCTGGAGCCTTGTTAAGGATTGATTATTTACTTGAGGTGTTGGTTACACCAATAATCAGGAGGCGATTATATGTGTAAGACAAAGGTCAATTGGGTCGATGGAATGGCTTTCTCAGCCACTCCAGCAACAGGACATACCATCTTGATGGACTCCAGCATACAACATGGTGGTCGTGGTAAGGGTCCGACTCCTATGGAACTCGTGCTAACGGCACTTGGAGGATGTACTGGAATGGACATCGTAAATATCCTGGGGAGGATGGGGGTAGAGTTAAGCAATCTGGAGATGGAATTGCACGGCGAAAGAGATGATAAACCTCCCATGGTCTTTCGAAAAATAGATATAAATTACACCATAAAGGGTAAAGACGTCTCCCAGGCGAAGGTGAGGAGGGCGATTGATCTCTCCAAAAACAAATATTGTTCGGTCTCTGCAATACTTACCAAGACATGCGATATTAGATACACCTATGAGATTATAGATTCGTAGGAGTTTATTCGTTTCTGTTAAAGAAAATGGATCTAATTTCAACGTGGGAGGATATATGTCCAAGAATATGATTTTGTTACTGTGCGTGGTCACCTTATTTGGCACGGCATATGGCAGCCAGAGGACTGTAGTTATAGAGCAATTCACGGCTACTGGTTGTGGCTACTGTCCTGGGGCAGCAAGAGGACTCGAGGAGTTATATGATAGAGTATATGACTCTGTTATGATTATCGCTTATCATGTCTGGGGTTCTGATCCCTTTTACACAACGGATGCGGCGACCAGGTCGAGCTATTACGGGATAAGCGGCATTCCACACGTCCGCTTCGATGGCATAATACAGACGGTCGGAGGGCTTCATACTGGTACGGTATTTCCGACCTACCGAAAAAACTATTATCAGAGGATAGGTATAGGTAGTCCTCTTGAGATAGAGCTTGAGTGTACATATGGAGCAGACAAGGACAGTGGAGTCGTGGAGGCAACTGTATTAAATACCTCTGCGGTTGGCATCGATGGAACCCTTCACTTCGTTATCGTAGAGAGTGACATCGAGTACTACTGGCAGGGCATGAACAGGCTGCATTTCGTAGAGAGGGATATGCTTCCAAACGCAAATGGTGAGGCTGTGTCAATTCCTTCTGGCGGTTTTATAACAAGATCCCGCGAATTCGAAATAAATCCCTCATGGGTTGAGGATAACTGTAGGATCGTGGTCTTTGTACAGTCCTCCGCAAGAGAGATCTATCAGGGCGCATGGACAGGGGTTACAGAGAAGGCTAAGATGCAATATTACGGGATGGCTGTGATCCCCGACGAACAGTATGATATATTCAGACCAGGAGATTTTTTGACCGCCAAGGTGCTTGCGAAAAACTTTGGCACAGGTGTCTACAATGAGCGCATAATCATAAGAAGCGAGGATTCTCTTCTGAAGATTACACAACTCGACCCGACTGGCAACAGGATCCTGCCTGGTGATGTCGATACTGTGTGTACATTCACCGCCTATGCCGAAGCCGTATGTCCCGACCCACATCAAACAGAATTAATAGTTGATTTCAGAACATCTGAGGATACCCTCCCGATACTCGTTTCAACGCAGTTCGGTTTATCAGATGAGGTCGAATCGGGGAGCGCGGGGTGGGATCACTACGGTATAAACGACCACTGGCATATAACCGAGCATGCCAGCTATTCGCCAACCCACTCGTGGTACTGTGGCATAGAAGGTAGCTGGCAGTACACAAATGAGAATGATGCCTCCCTGGTCACCCCTTATTTTGTTGCGACGCCCGACACGCATCTTACGTTCAAGCATAAATACAGAATGCAATATAATTCGGACTATGGTTTCATCGAGATCGATAACGGTTCTGGTTGGTGGAAGATACTCGAGATTATCACGGGAGGAGACAACTCATGGGAAGATTTCAGTTATCCACTCGATGAATTTGCACTACAGACAGCGAGACTGAGATACAGATTTATAAGTGGTTATAGTGTCACTGATGAAGGATGGTACATTGATGACATAACTGTACCTGTTAAGATATTTTCTATCGATGAGGACGAGATACTTCCTGCATCGAACCTCTCCATAATTCCCACGCTGGTGAAGTCGCACGTATCCATATGGTACCAGTCCACAAACCCAGGGTGTGAGATCGCCATATATGATGTATCAGGGCGGATTGTAAGAAAACTTAAACCGGATGGCGGAAAGACAAAATGGGATTGCACTGACGGCAGTGGGAATCGCTTGCCTGGAGGTGTATATTTCGTGAAAATTTTATCTGACAGAGACTGCCAGACAGAGAATCTTGTGTTGTTAAGATAGTATCATATGACCACAGGGGAATTGAGTAGAGAAGGAGAAAGGGAGAAGAATAAAGAACAAAGAACCCAATGACACCATGACTCTACGACTGTTTTTTATTGGCTCAATGATTCTAATACTAGGCAATGAGCTTTACCGCTTGCCTTACGAACTAATTTATCGTCGCTTTAGGGCAGTTAGGAAGCCTTGCCCTACGAACTACCAAAAATTATAAATAATAGAATCTATAAATTCCTATGAATTCCTTTAAGTGGCTTATTGCCTGCGTCTTGATTACCTGTTTTGGTTGTTCATGGATGCCCACCCTTCCGATGGGTTCAACTAACAGGATTGTTCTGCTCGAGATCTTTGGATACGCAAGGTGTTTGAATTGTCCTGCAGCTGAACAGGAGGCGTTTGAACTCTCCTCTACCTACCCGGAAAGTATCTCTGTGCTCATATATCATCAGAGCATCCTGGATGACACGCTTTCTCCCCAACCCTTTACCGATGACCGGGCAGAATGGTACGGAGTACATGAGGCACCCACAGCCTTCTTCGATGGTGTATCAAAGGTTTTTGGGGCACCCGGCGATGGTGAATATCAAAGTATGTTTACAGGCATAAGAATAAATCCATCTCCGATCGAGATATGCCTTGAATCCTCTGTTATCGGCACAGTCGGAGAGATTCATCTCTCTACCGCGGTTGTTGAACCACTAACAGAAGATACCCTAAGGATACTTACAATCCTGTACGAAGATAGTGTAGATTTCATCCAATCTGGGGCACACGATTCCATATTCAACCATGTAGTCAGAGCCGTGCTGCCTGATGCAGAAGGAATTACATGTAATTCAGAAATCGACACGACCTTATCTTTCGTAAACAGATGGGATCCAAAAATGATAGGCCTGGTGGCCTTCGTCCAGAATATCCGCACCAAGGAGATCTTGAATTCTCGCACGATTAACAGAATAAGCCCTATTTCCAGTTTCAATTTCTACTGCGTAGAGGATACAATCCAGAGTGTTGCACTGAACGATGCAGTCAGTTATCATTTTCACCTCCAGAACAGGGGAGAAAACGAATACGATTACGATATTTCTGTAAGTGTATCAGGTGACCCCCCTGCCGACTGGGGCGTTGGGCTCTGTTTCCAGGGAGGCTGCTATGTGTTGCCCTACAACGGGGACATAAGTCTCCTTCCTGGAGAGAAGGACACCACATTTACCATTGATATATTCTCCGGGAATGAGTCGGGTGAACTTATCGTAGGTTTTACCGTTAGTGACATTCTAACATCTAAGACCATAAGGACTCACACCATTGCACAGTGAGTTTATTAAGGTATAGTCAAACAGAATATGACAAACCACACCTGCCTGCCGGCAGGCAGGGAGGCAATATTGAATATCAAATATTAAACCTGCCTGCGGTAGGCAGGTATCAAAAATCAAATATACAAATCAAAATTCAAAAATGCTCTGAGCACTCTGCGGTTCCCCTGCACCATATATAGGTACAGGGTGAATCTGTGGTTTAAAAAGAGAGGAGAGATGATTTTTCGCCCTTCGCTCTTCCCTCTTCGCTTTTCGCAAATTGGTCTGTGGTTAAATTTTTGACAATACTTTTATTAATACCCGGAGGCAGAATGCGAAGGTTCATATATGCGATCGTTTTTTTAATACCCCTTGCTCTACTTGCAGAGAGTGAGAATAAGATTCCGAGTTTCTCACTTAAGGATATATATAGGGAGGAAGTTGTCCTGGATTCCATTCTTTCTGAGTTTGATGTCATCATGATATCTTTCTGGGCGATAAACTGCAAAAGCTGTATAAAGGAGCTCACAAAATTGGAACCGATCTATGATGGTTACCACGAACAGGGATTTGAAGTGCTGGCAATAAACGAAGATAGTCCGAGACAACAGGCACAGGTAAAACCATTTGTGGAGGCAAGGAAGTGGAAATACAGGGTGTTAATTGATGAAGATGCTCATATTAGAAATCTCCTTAAGGTCTTCGTCCTGCCGACCACCATCATAGTAGACAAGTCTGGAGATATACTATTTTACAGTGTTGGCTTCAAGGATGGTAAGGAAAACCAGATTCAGGATGTCCTGATTAATGCATTGTTGGAATGATACTTTTTCTTATTATATTATCATCTATTCAATATAATCTCGTGAATGTAGCCGACTACTGGGTCGAACTTGATAGCCTCGAGGAATACTTCTATGACAGGCTGCATTTGAGTATTTTCTATGAGGGTTTGGAGGTCGGATACTACCTGTTGAGGGAGATCCCATCCGACGCTTCAAAGGCAATCTCGGCTTCTAATTTCAATATAGGTTTCAGGACAGATTATCTCGAGATATCATACGGCAGACTCTACCCGGTATTTGGCAGGGGACTTATACTCAGAGAATATCTTGACGAGGATTTCAGAATAGACAAAGGGATAGGCGGAATCTTGATCAACGCTTATATAAAGGACCTATCAATACAAGCAATATCAGGACATCCAAAGAACCTCCTTTTTGACGGTAGACACTATTACATATCCAATGACACAACAGATATTCTTCGGGGCATCGATATCAATCTCCAAGGAAAGATAAGTCTGGGTGCAAGATACGTCAGGCTCTCTTCAGAAGAAGACCCTGCTCCATCTGCGTTTTCTGAGATATATGGGGTTGATTTCGGATTTACATGGGATTGGTTTGATACATATGTTGAGCTCGTTCAAAAGATTGCATACAAACAATATTCGGGCGAAAGAATCGCGGGATGGGGCACGTATGCAACAGCAAGTTTTTCGTTTGAGGGCTTAGGGTGTCTTATCCAGTATATAGATTATGACTCTCTTGCCCTTGGTAGGAATGGCGTGAGATACAACGAACCCCCAGCAATAAACAGACAGGGGATTTCGATAAACAGAGGAGATGATGAAAAGGGACTTGGTATATCCCTATCTTACTCACCCAGATATTATCTAAATTTTAACGGCTGTATTTCTAAGTCTGTAACCCACAAGGAAGATAGAGAGGTCGCTGAGCATTTCCTTTCTGCTGATTATATGGGAGATGTATTCTCGGGAGTATTTACGTTTGATCATCTGCTTCTAAAAGAGGTAGAGCCCGGGATATCACGGAAAGAGGAGTATGTCCCAGAGGTAGTGCTCACCTTTGGAGATTTTGAGCTCGAAGGGACGGAGAAGTTCATAAAAGAGGACACTCAGAAGTATCGTGAAATCAAGCTGTCTCTATCATATACATACAGAAGTAACTTAACATTTACAGTGCTTGGAGAAACGAGGACGATTAATAAATACGATGAGGGAAAAAATTGGCAACTCTTCAAGGTATCGGGTAACATTGGAAACAACCACAATATCATATTAAGTTATGGTAGCCAGAAGGGTGGGCTGACATGCTCTGGTGGTATATGCAGGTATCAAGAGCCTTTCGAGGGCTTCAAAGTTTCTCTTCTGACAAGGCTCTAGTAAAAAAAGCCTATTTTTTAGTGATTTCCTGCAACTTCAGACCCTTCCTCTAAAGTATTCTATAGTCTTTCTCAATCCTTCTTTAAGACTTACCTCTGGTTGCCAAGACAAGATATCCTTTGCCTTGGTAATATCCGGTCTCCTAACCTTCGGGTCATCTTCAGGTAAGGACTTGAATACTATCTCCGATTCGTTACCGACTACCTCGTTAACAAGTCGGGTAAATTGAATAATGGTCATCTCCTCGGGGTTGCCGAGGTTAATAGGTTCCTGGTAATCCTCCTGCATAATCCGCCAGATACCCCTTATCATATCCGAGATATAACAAAAACTCCTTGTCTGCTTCCCGTCACCATATACTGTTAGCGGTTCACCACGTAGAGCCTCACATATAAAATTCGGGACAACTCTACCGTCATCCATCCTCATCCTTTCGCCATATGTGTTGAATATCCTGACTATCCTTATTTCGACTCCATGATACCTATGATACGCCATTGTTATTGCCTCAGCGAACCTCTTCGCTTCGTCATATACACCCCTCGGTCCGATTGGATTAACATTCCCCCAGTAATCCTCTCTCTGTGGATTGACAAGAGGGTCTCCATAGATCTCTGAGGTTGATGCAAGCAGAAACTTCGCCTTCTTTGCAAGGGCAAGTCCAAGCGCATTGTGTGTCCCAAGTGCACCCACCTTGAGTGTCTGTATTGGATACTTGAGGTAATCAACGGGAGACGCGGGCGAGGCGAAATGTAATACCCAGTCTACATCAAGATCGACGGTGATATATTTGGAAACATCCTGTTCTATAAATTTGAATTGTGGATGCTCCATCATGGATTTCACATTCTCGAGGGTCCCAGTTATCAGATTGTCTATACATATTACCCTGTTTTTCTTCTCTATAAGGAATTCACATAGATGTGAACCTATAAACCCACAACCGCCTGTAACGACGATATTCAGTTTAGAGGTCATACACCAACTCCTCTGTAGATAAAACCGAGCTCCTCAACCTTGTCCCTCTCGAATATATTCCTACCATCGAAAATTATGGGTGTCTTAAGAAGTCTCTTTATCTTCTTCAGGTCTATACTCTTGAACTCGTCCCACTCTGTAAGGAATACAACACAATCGGCACCCTTAGCGACATCATACGGATCATCCTTGTATTCTATATCTGGCAAGACCTTTTTTGCCTTTTCGTTGGCGACAGGGTCATAGGCAGCTATTCTGGCACCGTCTTCTAAGAGACTCCTTATTATATCTATTGAGGGTGCACATCTCATATCATCTGTGTTTGGCTTGAATGCAAGTCCCAGGATTCCAATCCTTTTCCTTGCGAAACTCCACATCGCCTCCTCCATCTTTTCGACAAACCTCTTCTTCGCAATCTCATTTACCTTCTCAGTTTCCTTTAGCAGATTGAACTTGTAGCCCAGTTTCTCAGATATCCTTCTAAAGGCACTTAAATCTTTAGGGAAGCAGGAGCCGCCGAAACCCACTCCTGCATTTAAAAACTTATTTCCTATACGGCGATCAAGTCCCATCCCCTTAGCGACCTCTTTTATGTTCGCATCCGAAAGTTCACAAATAATGGAGACTGCATTTATAAAAGATATCTTCATGGCCAAAAAAGAGTTGGAGGCATGCTTTATTAACTCTGCCGAATTGATGTCTGTATATATTATCGGTGCATCAAGGGGTTCGTATATCTTCTCAAAGATCTTTTTTGCCCTCTCGGACTCAATGCCTATGACCACTCTATCGGGATGTAAAAAATCGTCTATGGCCGTCCCTTCTCTTAAAAATTCTGGATTAGAGGCAACGTCGAACGGGATTTCTTTGCATTGCATCTCCATAACGCTCTTTATCTTAATTCCTGTATGTACAGGTACGGTAGATTTTTCGACGATTAGCTTGTATGACTCCATAGATTTTGCAATCTCTAAAACCACCTTCTCAATCTGTGATAGGTCTGCATCGCCTGAAGCCTTGGGGGGGGTACCGACTGCTATGAATATAACGGATGCATTTTTTACCGCATCCTCTACTTGAGTCGAAAATATTAGCCTATCTTCATTCTTCTGTAAGAGTGAAGACAGACCCGGTTCATAAATCGGTGGTTTGAGTGATTTAAGCTTCTTTATCTTCTCCTCGTCACTATCAACACAGGTAACAGAATGACCGAGTTCGGCGAGGCATACACCTGTTACCAATCCTACATAGCCACATCCAATAACTCCAATTTCCATACAAACCCCCAAATATAAATCAAAAATCAAATATTAAAAAGTAAAGATATAAAGAGCAACCGATTATTATTGTATCTATCACCTGAAATTCATGTCCACTTGCCCTGAAAACTTTGCCGAGGTATCCAGGGTCTCTTCATACTTTAAAGACAACTGTAGTGCTCGAATTGGTCTGTATCTTATCACAAAATACCCCCTCTTCCCATGACCTGTAATGAATGTGTTTCCCATAACCCCTGGAAGACCCGCCTCGTATTCCGTAAATCTAAATCTCGATAGGTCGCTATCAAATATTATATATCTGAAATTCAAAGATAACTCAGCAAATGGTCTTATAGATAAATCACCAAAAACGAGCTGCCCACATAAAGAGTCATTCTCCATTGCCCACTCTGCCCTGAGCCTTAATCCTATCTCTTTAAGGGGATCTATGTCAAGGTCGAATCTGAAAAATCTTGCAATATCATCCTGTTTGGACTTATATTTGTAACTCGCCAATGCCTCGAACTCATTTCTTATCCGCCTCTTTGCTATTATCCTGTACTCATTCCCCTTGCCCGGAAGGGGATCATCCTCCCATTCCATATGGTCACCGTATATGATCAATTCAGTCTTGGGCAGTGGTCTGTAAGTAATCGAGGAATAGACTCCCTTGTCGTTCAAGACACCGTATGATGATATCCTTTTGTCAGAGAAAGGTGATGAGTGCGGCGAAAAAAAACTCATAGGGAGATACCTGTAGACTACATCCCAGATAAATCTATCGCTCTTCACTTTAACACCACACAATGCTGCTATATCAGTCGAATATGCAATCTCCCCGAAGAGGGCCAATCTATTACTCTTTAGACAAAGGTTTGCAGATAATGGTGAATAACTTCTTACCTCTTCGCCTTCTTTATCATAGTCTGACGACCGATAATATGTCAGACCCAGGTACCCAAAATCTCTTGAAAAGCTCAGGTGACCGCCGTAAAGCATCTCTTTAGCTCTGTCTTTCTTCTCTACGCTGGCTGATGTAGTATGGTCTGCTGAATATGTATAGTATATAGAATCACCGTCGCCGGCATCCAAAGTCGCGTAGGAGTAGAAAAGGGAAAGAGAGAAGGGGCCAAAGTTTCTACTTTGTAATGCCACTCCCCTCTTGTAGGTATTCTCCCCTGTAATTGTGTATAGAAAAATCCCTTTCCTTCTTGTAGAGTATGGATAACCCTTGAATGTAAGTACTGGCGAGCCCAAAACGAGCCTCTCTCCAAAATCAAGTCCGTAGTATCCCAATATAAGATTCTCTAATAATCCTATCTTCTTGAACTCGAGCCCAAGTACAATAAAATCGGTATAATATTTCTCTCCGGCATCCTTCTCTGTAAGAAAACACCCCCTGAATCTTCCATGGTCTATAAGCGTCCTTGTGTAAAACTTTAGTGGGTTGCCTGGAGCATCCTCATCAAAAGGTCTCTTCCTCTCCATCCTCACTCTCAATCTCGTCTGGGGTGCCGGCAATACCTCTCCTACAACCCGAGGAGCTTCTACCCTTATGTATCGCTCAATCTTCGTAAAGAGGATATCGGGGATTAGATTCTTCAAAGATTCTTTATTGACAAAGCCACCTCTCTTTTCCCTTTCTATTATTATATCATCTACAATCTTTTCGTCTATATAGGGGATCGAAAGTAATTCATCTCTGGCAGCCGAATTCACGTCAAGTGGATTCTCCTCGAGCCTCTCCAGAAGTTCAATAAACTCTTCTGATGTCTCTCCCTCGATATCTGTCTCAAATTCTTGCGCAGAAATAACGGCAGTAATAAGCAGGAGCAGAGCCCATAAACTCTTCATAAAAAGGACAGAAAACTCGATGAATACAGAAATTTCTTAGTCCCAAATACACGACCTCTTCCACTATTTGTCATTAGAGGAATCCTCTTTACTCTTCTTAGATGGCTGCTCGCCCTTTTTTAGACCTACCTCCGCCTTTACCTTACTCTCTATCTCCTCTCTGAGCTCCTCGTTCGATGCGAGATACTCAACCGAATTCTCTCTTCCCTGACCCAGTCTATCGTTGCCATAGGAAAACCACGTTCCTGATTTGGTTACAATACCGTGCTTTATGCCCAGGTCAATCAGTTCTCCTTCTCTTGAAATACCCTCGCCGAAAATTATATCGAACTCAGCATCACGAAAAGGAGGTGCAAGTTTATTCTTTACCACCCTTACCAGAAGGTGGTTTCCTATTTTCTGATCCCCTTTCTTGATAGTAGAGACCCGCCTTATCTCAAGTCTTACAGACGCATGAAACTTTAATGCAAGCCCTCCCGGTGTAGTCATTGGATTACCGAACATTACACCTATCTTCATCCTCTGCTGGTTGATGAAAACGGCTGTGGTCTTTGACTTGGATAAAACAGAGGTCAATTTTCTTAAAGCCTGTGACATAAGTCTTGCCTGTAATCCCACATGGGCATCTCCCATTTCACCCTCTATCTCAGCCCTTGGTACAAGTGCTGCAACCGAGTCCACAACTATTATATCGGTTGCCCCACTTCTGGCAAGTGTCTCGGCAATCTCAAGCGCCTGCTCTCCGGTATCAGGCTGGGATATCAGGAGGTTGTCCACGTCAACACCAACCCTTCTTGCGTAGATTGGATCCATGGCATGCTCTGCATCGATGAATGCCGCAATGCCTCCCTTTTTCTGTGCCTCGGCAATCATATGGAGGGCGAGAGTGGTCTTGCCAGATCCCTCAGGCCCGAATACCTCCATTACCCTGCCCCTTGGTATGCCTCCTATACCCAGAGCAAGGTCAAGAGAGATTGAACCGGTTGATATTGCATCCTCCTCCCATCTGACTTCTTTCTCTCCAAGTCTCATTATACTGCCCTTTCCAAATGCCTTCTCTATGTGTTGAATGGCATGTTCTAAGCTCTTTTTTCTTTCATCATCCATAATGTCCTCCTAATTTAAAATTTTTTGATGCCAAGATAAGGCGCTAACCAACAGCAGTAAACACTATGTTCCTTAGGCGGAAGAGTAGTCATTGGTTCAACTTAGTTTGCTCGGTTTATTGGGTCAATAAAGACGGTCATTGGGTCGCTGTGTCTTCGAGTCGCTTAGTCATTTCCTTTATCCTTGTAGTCCGTAGTGCATAGTGCCTAGTCCATAGTATGAGTCAGTAGGTCTTCGGTCTCTAGTCTTAAGTCTTTTTTTATCCTTTGGAAGTGCTTAGTGCCTAGTTTCTCTTCAATCTGTGAGAATCTGCGTTAATCAGCGTCCTATATATAATCCCTGATCTCAAAATTGTATAATCGCCTAATGAACTATTGCAGACTGTCAAATAAGATTAACCTGAAGACTGTCTTCCCGTCAACTGCTCTCCCCCTGATCTGACTCAATCCTCCTAAAAGCCTGGTGGCAAGCAGGAGAGCAGAAATCGAGAGTGAAATACCAAATGTCCATATTGGCTCCGGAAAGATGAGCGTCAGAACAGGCATCATACAGATGAAAATGAACGTAGGCAGGGCAGAATTCTTGAGTACTATAGTGAGGAATGTCAGCACTGCAACCCCGCACATCGTCTCAAGGGGAAGGATATAAAATAGAACACCTCCCGAGGTTGCGACTCCCCTTCCCTCCCCCTTAAACCCAAGGAACACCGGGAAGTTATGTCCTATTATGGCAGAAATACCGGCAATACTCGCTACTGGCTCTAAAAACCCGAGTTTGGTGAGTATAAATATTGGGGCTATGCCTTTCAAAAAATCCGCAAAGAAGACGACTACGGCAGGCACAAACCCAAGGGTTTCATATACATTGGACGCGCCTATACGTTGGTAACCCTCTTTTCTTATGTCTCTTCCCGTAATCTTGCCAGCGATGTATCCGAACGAAATAGAGCCGAAGATATATCCTATAGTTATCGCTAGGAAGTATTGCACAATAAAATACCAACTCTCCAATTAACAATATCCAATGGACATCAATTTCCTGAGTTCTCAAATCATTTGACCTTTGGACTTTTATTGGGAATTAGGAACTCGGTTTTTGTAATTCTACTCACTATTCCACCGTTACGCTCTTTGCGAGATTCCTTGGTTTATCAACATCCAGGCCTCTAATTACCGCTATATGATAAGCGAGAAGCTGCAGCGGTATAACTGTAAGAATTGGTGAAAGAATGTCCATGGTTTGTGGGATCTCAACCGCATAGTCTACGTAATTTTTAATCTCCTCGTCTCCCTCAGACACCACGGCAATAACAATGCCTTTCCTGCATTTCACCTCCTGAATGTTTGAAACAACTTTGTCATAGACCATGCTTTTGGTAGCTATAAATACCACGGGCATCTTGTCGTCTATAAGGGCTATAGGCCCATGCTTCATCTCTGCTGCAGGGTATCCCTCTGCATGGATATAGGATATCTCCTTCAATTTGAGTGCGCCCTCGAGTGCGACAGGATAGTTATAACTCCTTCCTAAAAATAGAAAGTTGGGGCTGTTATAAAATTTCTCTGCTATACACCTGATGTCATCGTTAAGTTTAAGAACCTTGCCAATCTTGGAAGGAAGCATTGAGATTGCCTCGGCTATCTCCCTGCCCTCCTCATATGAAAGGTATCTCAACCTACCCAGCAGGAGCGAAACCATTGCAAGAACCACAAGCTGCGATGTGAACGCCTTAGTAGAAGCAACCCCAATTTCCGGGCCAGCATGTATATATACACCACCATCCGTACCCCTTGCAATGGAGCTCCCCACCACGTTACAGATTCCCAGTGCAAGGGCACCCTTCCTCTTTGCCTCCTTTATTGCCGCCAGGGTATCTGCTGTCTCACCAGATTGACTTATGGCGAATACCACGCATCTATCGTCAATTACTGGGCTTCTGTACCTGAATTCGGAGGCATACTCAACCTCGCATGGTATTCCTGCCAAGTTTTCTATCATATACTCCCCCACAAGTCCGGCGTGCCAGGCTGTCCCACAAGCCGTAAGAATGATTCGTTCTGCCTCGTGCAGGGTTTCCAGATTGGTGTCAAGCCCGTCAAGTCTCGAAGTGCCCTCAGCGAAATTCAACCTTCCCCTCATTGCATTTCCCAATGTAATAGGTTGTTCAAATATCTCCTTCAACATGTAATGAGGAAAATCACCTTTCTCAATCTTATCAAGTTTCCAGGTTACCTCACTTATCTTGGGGATTATCTCGTCTTCTTTTAGATTAGTAACCGAGAACCCTTCGTCGGTAATACTCGCCAGTTCCCCATCTTTAAGATAGACTACTTCCCTCGTATGCCGGATGATAGCAGAAACATCTGAGGCAACAAAATATTCATCCTTCCCCTGACCCACTATCAGAGGAGAACCCTTCCTCGCAACGACAATCTCTCTCTTCCTTTTGTTCAAAACCGCAATGCCATATGTCCCTTCAACCTTAGCGAGAGCAAATCTCACAGCCTGCAGGAGGTCTCCATTATAATACTCTTCAACAAGGTGAGCAATCACCTCTGTGTCGGTATCTGTACGTAGCTTATGCCCTTTTTGTTTTAGAAACTCGCTTAGAGCATTGCAGTTCTCTATTATACCGTTATGGACAACGGCAATTTCGCCCGTGCAGTCCACATGGGGATGTGCGTTGACATCAGTGGGTTCACCATGGGTTGCCCATCTGGTATGGGATATCCCAATAGTGGAGTGGATATTCTCTCCAGAGAGGCTCTTCTCAAGTTCACTTATCCTTCCAGCCTTCTTCTGCACTATCAGCTTGCCGTCTACAACCGCTGCGATTCCTGCCGAATCATAACCTCGATATTCAAGTTGCTTAAGCCCGTCAATCAAAATTGGAATCGCATCTCTCTTTCCTATATAACCTACTATGCCACACATGATAATAATATAAGAAATACACAAATACCAAATATCAAATAACAAACCGTCCTTACCTTTGTCAATCTTTTATAAGCAACGTCCTTGCCTTCTTAATTAGTATGTCGCAGGTCTCTTCTTTATCGGTCTCACATATAATCCTTATAATATGCTCTGTGTTTGATCTTCGAATGTGGATGAAACCTTCCTCAAAATCTACCCTCAGACCATCATCGTAATTAAGCCTGCCCGCGGGTAGATATTCTGCCAATCTCTCCAGGTCAACCTCGCCCGGTTCCTCAACCTTCTCCTTTTTAATATGAAGGGAGGGGAGCCTACCAATGAGCTCAGAAATAGTCTGCTTCTCGTAAACCATATATTCGAGGATGAGCGAAATTGCAGAAAGCCCATCCCTTGTCATGTGCATATCCGGCCATATCACGCCACCATTACCCTCGCCACCGAATACAGCATCTACATCCTTCATTCTCTTTACCACATTTGTCTCCCCCACCTTGGTTCGCTCAACACTATCACCAGCAACGTACTCCACCATCTTTGAGGTCGAAAGATTGGTAACTACCTTACCTTTTTTGCTCTTTAGAACCTGTGAAAGAGCAAGGGGAAGGGTATATTCTTCCCCGGGAACTTTTCCCTCATCTGTTACGACTGCTATTCTGTCACCATCCAGATCAGAGGCAAACCCTACATCAAAATCTCCGCTTTTGCAGGCTTCACTAATCTCATTCAGATTCGAAGAGAGAGGCTCAGGGTCTCTGTCTGGATAAATTAGTCTAACCTCACATCCCAGGGATTTAAGAAGCCTCTTGGCTGGATTGGAAAGTGCACCGCCGCATCCATCAAATATTACCCTGAAGCACCTGTCTCTTATCTTTCCTACATCAACCAGGCCGAGAATCCTATCTATATGCCTGCTTACCCCCTCTTCATCACGCTCACATACGCCCACCTTGTCCCATCCTACCGCATGAAAGTCCCCTTTATTATAGATATCATAAAGCTCTACCACATCATCTTCTGAAAGGAATGTCCCTTCTCTGCCGTTAAACTTCAGCCCATTCCATTCGTATGGGTTGTGGGATGCAGTGACAACCGCACCACCATCCATTCCAAGTAGAGATGTGTTAAGGAGGACTGTAGGTGTTGGTACTATGCCAAGATTTACGATAGAGTGTCCAGAAGATAGGAATCCACTGATGAATGCGTTTATTATTAAGTCACCGGTTCTGCGGGTATCTCTGCCTAAAACTATATTTCCTGATATAAAACTTCCAAACGAATTACCTATAGCAAGAGAGTCTTGTGAGAAGAAAGATGAATTGACAATCCCTCTTACACCTGAGACACCAAAAATCAGACCCGACATAAAAGTATATCAAAAATCAAATAGCAAATATCAAAATTATCTGTATGGATAGACTCTTCAGGTAAGCCGATGAGCGGGATCGAACCGCTGACCTGCGCATTACGAATGCGCTGCTCTACCAGCTGAGCTACATCGGCATTTTTTGACACAGATTTACGCTGATGGACGCTGATTTTTGAAGAAAAATCTTCTTTTGTTTTATCCTAATCTGTGAAATCTGCGTTTATCTGCGTCCTATATCTTTTACGTTGTTCAAACTGAATTATATCATAAAAATAGATAAAAGTCAAGCATATTTTGATGTTTGGTCTTCTATGAATCTTATGGTGAGGATAGTTAAAAGAGGATGGCTTGAGAACAAAGCATCTTGGTGCTATAAACCCAATTCAACAATAGAACCACTTTTTACAGTATTAACAGACATTCATATATCTTTTACACTACTTAAATCTTTCTTGCTTCGCTACGGGCTTAAAAATGCAAAATTCGGGGTAAATATAGCGACCCCGAACCAAAAAATCTAGTATTTGAGTTTCTATCAGAGTCAAGGTGCAAAGGAGATCAGAGGTGTTAGTTGAGAGAGTATTTCAGGGAATCTTTCTGTCAGGATAGGAGTTTCTAAAAGTAGCCCAATGTCATTCATTTTTTCGAATTAGCGAATAAATAGGATAAACTGATCACTTTATATTTAAGGACCCAATCTTTGTATTGTCGAGCTTCCAGTGGTAACAATGTTTTCCATCGTCGGGTTACCGTAGTAGTAGAGCCTCGATGCACCACTTAAGTTCGCATTCAATGTTCCACTTATGTTAATCGTTGCCGAACTCGCACCGCTTAGAACCACATCCGCATCAACAGCTTCGAAATCGCCTAATTCCACCATGCTGGCACCACTTGCATTGATGCCCAGGTCCTCACCATACCCTTCTAAGGTAATGCGACTTGCACCAGATAAGCTTATATCTACATTCCCCGTGTTCATGGTAGCTATAACAATACTGGCACCTGATAATACAGCATGGAAAGCATGGTCGAAGTCAAATCCCGGAATAGTAGCCTGAGATGCTCCGCTTAGATTTAGTCCTTCCAGATCAGGGAGTGTAATATCTGCTTCCAGAGTTACATTCCGATAAGAATATCCGCTATCAAGATATATTTTGAATGTATTTCCCAGCTTAACAGCGTTGAGGTAGGTTACAATATTATCATCGATTCTAATTACAATACTGAAGCTATCACCCCGGGTGATAGTAACCTTAAATGCATTAGCTATATCGATTTTATTAAAATCGGCAAAAAATTTCTCTATCGTAACTACATTCCCTGAACCTTCGATGGTCCCTGGTGCTGTTATATTTATGTAACATCCTACAAGCGCTCCTATAATTAAAACTATAGGTGCCAACAGATACTTAATTTTTTTCATATAGTACCTCCCTTGCGCAGAGCCAAGTAATTATTCAGCATCGAGACCGCAAGATACCTTCCCATTATTTATTAAATGCTGATGTGTTTAGAGTCGTTTAGTAGTTAGTCACTTGTCTCCAGTCTTTGGTCTCCAGTCTCTTTTTTCAGCGGCCTATAAAATCTTTATGCCGAGGGGCGGAATCGAACCGTCGACACCTGGATTTTCAGTCCAGTGCTCTACCGACTGAGCTACCTCGGCAATATTGGACACATTTAGAGTCTACTTAGTTTACGCAGTTTATTGGGTTTGTTGAGTTTGCTCGGTTTATTGGGTTATTAAGAAAACTATGCAATTGGCAGTAAGCACTAAGCAGTAACTGATAGTCATTTCGTCTTGGCGTCTTTTTTCCCTTCTTTCTTCAGTCCTTGGTCTCTGGTCTTTGGTCATCAGTCATTGGTTATTAGGTCATTCCTACCTATCTGCGTCCTATATGTCTCTTTCGCTGTGCAAACTGAATTATATCATAAAAATATCCAAAAGTCAAGCACTTTTTGGCACATCTGAACCCCATTTTGCCCCTAAAAACACAATAAAGAGGGGGCTTAAAGCCCCCTCTTTGAGACGTAATTACAATCTCTATTAAAACAAGGCCGAACAGTTAGTGCAGAAACTCAAATTTCGCGATGGTAGCCGCAACTTTTAAGTTGCGCAAAACGAGTATTATCCGCAGGCTAAAGCCTGCGCCTACCGAAGCTGGATTTTTTGCACAGCTTGTGAAGCCTGTCTGCCCTACTTATATCCTCCTGTCGCCATACGATACTATCTCACCAGCACCAGCTTGCCTATCTTCTCGTATCCATCCGCACTCATCT